>CAZJHB010000005.1:14169-26116 GCA_964545685.1 uncultured Candidatus Peribacteria bacterium
ATAGAAGAAGAACAAAATAATATTATTTGAACTATGAGTATATATCAAAAATGGGTATATATGATATTTAAAAAGGATTTAAGGTAGTAATAGCTTAAAGCAGTTAAAGAACCCACCCCTTACCCCCCTCCTAAGTAAGAAGGGGGAAAATGGAAGAAATAAAAAGTGTAAAATTTTATATTAAAATAAAAACAACAAAAAAAGATAGTAATTCAATTTGACTTACTATCATTTTATAATTTTTTTATAAATCTGAAAAATCTGTTGGGAAATCATCTATATCATCAATATGAATTGATGAAGAAGAAGATCCTTTTCAGAATATTTTATTTCAAATTTCTTCAATTTTATCAAATATTCTTCATGGTTCTGCATATTTTTCTACATCAAGTCACAATAATCATCAAAGTATTGGGAATATAAAAATAGTTAAAACAGTAATAACTATTCATATAACAGCATATCTTATAGTATTAATAGCAGGTTTTATTTTTTCATCTTTTCCTCAAGATAATACAAGTAGTAATCATCACCGTAAAATAAATACTAAAGAAAATACTCAAGCTGTCAAAACAAATAAAGAAATTGACAATAGAACAAAATCTCAAAATTCCATTTCTTCTCATAAAATAGAAGAAGTTGTTGTAGCAGCATTAACAATTTCAAATATCATAATATTAATCTAATACTTTTAAATTAATTCTTTTTCAAGCTTTTGTTCAATATAATCTTAATATAGATCTTATTGAATTTACTGTATTACCTGACTTTCAAATAATAACCCCCATATCATTTTTGTCAACTTTTAATGTTAAAAGTATTCATAATTCATCTTCTGTTTTGTTTATTTCTATAGCTTCTTTATTATCTACTAAATTTTCAACTATAAATTGTAAAAATTCTTCTTCTTTCATATTTTAAAAAATTATCAATTAAAATCAACATAAAAATATATCCCACAAAAAAATTGTAGGATTTATAGTTTTAGATAGTAATCTTGTTAAGTTTCATTAATTTTTCAACTCTTGGAGAAAATTTAACTCAATTAGATACATAAGTTTTTAATTTATCTAAATCTTTTATTTTAAATTCTTTAGATATTGGATTATAAAATCCTAGTACTTCTTTATATCAATGTTTTGCTGCTGCTGTATGTTCAGTTAACACTACTCTAAAAAAAGGCATATTTCTTTTTCCAGCTCTTGATAATCTTATTTTTAACATAGTTATTATTTATAATATAGTATTTTTTAAAATTGAGAGTTAGAAACCAAAAATAAATTTTTTAACTTTTAATTACCAATTTTTTATATTAAGTGGTGCCCAGACCGGGAATCGAACCCGGACTTCCGAAGGAAACGAGATTTTAAGTCTCGCGTGTCTACCAATTCCACCATCTGGGCAAAATTGACCTCCTCGCTTTAACGAGATGGTACTTTAAACTAATCCACGTTTTCTTAAAGTTTTTAAACCTTTAGCAGAAACTCTAATTCTATAAACTAGACCAGTTTCAGGATCTTTTATATTTTTATAGAATAAATTTGGATAAAATTTTCTTTTTGTTGCTCTCATTGAGTGGCTTCTTTTATTACCTACTCTTGTTTTTTTTCAAGTTATTTGACAAACTCTAGCCATCTTTTTTTTAATTAATAATTAATAATTTATAATGAATGATGAATGATGAATGATGAATAATTATTGAATTATATTATTCATTTTTCATTATTATTTATTCATTAATTTATACTTTTACTTCAATTCCTACACCATTAGGTATATTAATCTCTTGTAATAATTCCATTGTTTTAGAACTAGGTTCTAAAATATCAATTAATCTTTTATGTCTTCTTATTTCAAACTGTTCTCTTGCATCTTTGTTAACAAAAGTAGCTCTATTAACTGTTATTTTTTCAATTTTAGTAGGTAATGGAATAGGTCCAACTACTTGTGCACCTGAATCAGTAACAATATTAACAATTTTTTTAACTGCATCATCTAGTAATCTATGATCAAAAGATTTAATACTTATTCTTATTTTTGATGCACTTTTTTTAGTAGCCATTATTTTCTTAGGTAAAAATTAAATATAAACTAATTGGCTAACATTATTTAAATAATATAATTAAATAATGTTAGTTTACCAATCTATATTATTTTATTTTAGCAACAACTCATGAACCAACTGTTCTACCACCTTCTCTAATCGCAAATCTAAGACCTTCGTCCATTGCTATAGGTTGTTGTAATTTAACAGTCATTTGAATGTTATCACCAGGCATAACCATTTCAACACCAGCTGGTAATTCAATATCACCAGTTACATCAGTAGTTCTAAAATAGAATTGAGGTTTATATCCTTTAAAGAATGGAGTATGTCTACCACCTTCGTCTTTAGTTAATACATAAACTTCAGCTTCAAATTCAGTATGAGGTTTAATTGAACCAGGTTTAGCTAATACTTGACCTCTTTCAACATCCTCTCTTTGAGTACCTCTTAATAATATACCAGCATTATCTCAAGCTTGACCTTGTTCTAATAATTTATGAAACATTTCAACTCAAGTAACTGTAGTTTTTGTAGTATCTTTAATACCAACAATTTCAACTTCTTCACCAACTTTAATTACTCCAGTTTCAATTTTACCAGTAACTACAGTACCTCTACCTTTGATTGAGAATACATCCTCAATAGGCATTAAGAAATCTTTATCTGTAGGTCTATCAGGAACTGGTACAAAGTTTTCAATAGCTTCATATAATTCAATAATAGTTTTAGCTCCATATGGTTTATCCATATCAGTTGGATTTTCTAAAGCTACTAATCCTGAACCTCTGATAATAGGAGTATCATCTCCAGGAAATTCATATTTATTTAATAAATCTCTGATTTCCATTTCAACTAATTCTAACATTTCTTCATCATCAACCATATCACATTTATTCATATAAACAACGATGTAAGGTACACCTACTTGTCTAGATAATAAGATGTGTTCTCTAGTTTGAGCCATAGGACCATCAGTAGCAGCTACTATAAGAATAGCAGCATCCATTTGTGCAGCACCAGTAATCATATTTTTTACATAGTCAGCATGTCAAGGACAATCTACATGAGCATAATGTCTAGTTTCAGTTTCATATTCTACATGTGAAGTATTTATTGTTATACCTCTTGCTCTTTCTTCTGGAGCATTATCGATAGAAGCAAAGTCTCTTACTCATTCACCTCCACCAAATTTTGCATTTAATACAGCAGAAATTGCAGCTGTAGTAGTAGTTTTACCATGATCTACATGACCAATAGTACCAATATTCAAGTGTGCCTTAGATCTATCAAAAGCCATAATAATAATATATTATAAATATAAAATAATAAAAAAGTGTTTTTATTTTAATCAATAAAGTCAAAAAATCAAACTAAATAGATCTTGATTTTTTTACTTTTTTTTCTATAAGCATTTTTGCTCTTCTTAATTTCTTATGTGTGTGTCCAGTTAATCTTGGCATAATTATATTTTTTTAGGATTAATTTGGTATTTTTTTAATTTTTTCAAAACTATTTGAGTAGCATTAACTAACCATTTAGTTTCACCTTCAAATTTAATTCTTTCCTGCAACTTTTTATAATGAACAACCGCTTTTCAAACTTTTCCTCAAGTCTTAGGTCATTTCTTATTTACTGCATAATTTAATCTTCTAGGTCTTTTATTAGCAGGCATTTTTTCAAAATAATTAAAAATTAAACTCGTTTTCTCTTCTCTTATTAGCTACTTAAGCCCTTCAGTGCATTCGTAGCTTTAGCGAAGAATGGTGGAGCCTAGGAGAGTCGAACTCCTGACCTCCTGCGTGCAAAGCAGGCGCTCTAGCCAACTGAGCTAAGGCCCCATATAATGTAAAAGTGCAATACAAATCATAATTTTCGCCTCACAATTAAATGATTATAGAAAACTAATATTCTGTATTTGTAAAGTACAAATGGCGGACACGACGGGACTCGAACCCGCGACCTCTGCAGTGACAGTGCAGCGCTCTAACCAAAACTGAGCTACGCATCCATTTTTTTATAATTTGCTCGGGGATTATATTATTTTTTTTTTAATATGCAAATTTTTTTTAAACTTTTTTTATTTTCTTTTAGTTTTTCAAATATTTTTTAGAAGATAAATACCCACTTATTGTTCATATTAAAACAAAAACTCATAATTCTAATAAAAATAGATTTGAAGGTAAATTTAAAAAATACATTTCCTCAAAAATACTATTTATATTTGATACTATAAATATAAAAATAATCAAACTAAGTAAAAATGAAAACAAAGAATAAATAGCTCCTTGATACATAAAAGGACCATAAATAAACATATTACTTCATCAAACTAATCTAGTAATATATATCTCATCTTTATAATAATAGATAAAATTTCAAATTATAGAATAAATAATTACAGACATTGAAACTAGAAAAATTGCAATAATTAAATATAATCCTATCTGTAAAATGTGTAAAACTTTAATTATTTGTTCAATTTTTTTATACTGTACACTATAATTTGCAAAATATTCTGATTCATCTTCCTCTTCATTAGACAAAATATACATTTTTTGTTCTATTATATTATTCAAGTCTTTATATTTTTCTAATTCTATATTAGAAAGTACAATAGTATTAGGAAGTGGATTTGTTCTTTCTAAAATTTGAGCTAAATCTGGCTCACTCAATCTAATTTCATCTAAAATTTGTTCTTTATCTTTATATTCAATATTTATATCTCCCTCTAAGTTATCTATATTTTCAATTATATTTATTACTTCTACAGAATTTTTTGTATATTCATCTTTTAGATATAAAGATAAAGTTAATTTTGAATTAATATTTTGTATAAGATCTAAACTAACAGCATTTAAAATAAAAAGTATATTAATAAAAAACATTAGTAAAGTTAAAACCAATACAGAAGATATACTAAGAAATTTATTTCTAAAAATATTTTTTATAGAATATTTAAATATACGTAAAAACATAGGATATTTGTTAAAATTAATAAACTCGCCCTTAATCCCACTCCATTGAAGGGCTATACCATTAAGTTAAGATTTTAACCCCTTCCCCTCGTACCTCGGGTATTCCCCTTAAAAAGGGGAAAAATTTATTTTACTCCTTTCTCCCATGTGGGTAAAGGTTGGGATAGGGGGCTTAACTTAATGGCATTGCCATTGAAGGGGAAAATAATAAAGATTTTAAATATTGTATAAAGTTTTGGTAGTTTTGCAAATTTTAAAAATATTTATTAAAAACTTGATTTTTAAATATAATTACAATATAATGTAATTATATTTAAAAAATAATTACATTCGTATGCATTTAAAATCATATAATTTTCATTGGGAAAAAGATTTTTTTTACAAAATAGATTTTAAAAGAAATTATTATTTTAATTTAATAAATGAATTAGATAATAAATTTATCATAAATCTTTTTTGACTTAGAAGAGTTTGAAAAACAACTTTACTAAAACAATTTATAGACTATCTTATTTTAGAAAAACAAGTAAAAAGAAAAAATATATTTTTTTACTCTTTTGATTTATTTTGAGAAATAGAAGAAAAAATAGAAGAATATAAAAATTTATTTGAAATAGATTTCTTTAAGGAAAAAGTTTATATTTTTTTTGATGAAATACAAAAAGTTCCAAATTGGCAAAGTAAAATAAAAATATATTATGACATGTATCCAAATATAAAATTTATCCTAACTTGATCATCTTCTCTATATTTACAAAAAAAAGAATCTTTAGCTTGAAGAATGTTTGAATATAAAATAAACCCTCTTTATTTTGATGAATTTTTAAGATTCAAAAAATTAGATTATTTTCTAGAGGACACAATAATTTATAAAGAGAAAATCTTAAAAGAATTTGAAAAATATATTTTTAGACAATTTTTTGATATAATTGATTTTTCTTTGGAAGAAGCAAAAAAATATATAGAAAATTTGAAAAATAAAATCATAAAAGAAGACATAGTTTTTTATTTTAAAATAGAATATCCAGATATATTATTAAAAATTTTTAAAATAATATCATTAAATACAGGAATGATTTTAGATTATAAAAATTTTGCAAATGATTTAGACATAGATCAAAGAACACTAGAAAAATATATTTATTATTTACAAGAAGCTTTTTTATTAAAAAAAGTTTATAATTATTCAAATAATTTAATTAAAAGTGAAAGAAAATTAAAAAAAGTTTATTTAGAAACTACTAGTTTTTGTATAGACACAAATATAAATTGAGAAATTTTTGAGAATTATATTTTAAATTTTTTAGATTTAGAATATTTTTATAGATTAACAGATAAAGAAGTAGATTTTATACAAATTATAAATAAAGATTCTTTAAAACATAAATTAATTTGACTAGAGATAAAATATAAATCAAATATAAAAAAGCAAGATATTAAGTGATTAAAACATTTTGATAATAAATATAAATTAGATAGAAAAATTGTTATTTCTAAGGATTGTAAATGAAAAATAGATGATACTGAGATAATTCCATTTTATGATATAATAAAATCTAAATATTAAATTTAAGTTTTATAGTTTTCTATGAAATGAAGTTTTGCAAATTAAAAAAAAGATGATTTTTGGAAAATCATCATATTTTTATGTAAAAATAAAAAACTGAAACAAATAAAATTTATTTCAGACTTTTTTCTATTCTCAAATTTTATACTCTCAAATTGGTAATAATGTTATATCAAATTCTCATTTACTTCAAATTTTTATAATTTCAGTACCTTTTTGTCACATATTAAACTTATATTCTTCAGAAACAAATTTAACACCATCATTTATCAAAAATCACAACTTACTTAAACTTCAATCTCACTCCATTCTCTTCTCCCAATTTCAAGACATAAGCCCATTAATATTAAATGATTGATTTCAAATTTGAAGTTTTCAATCTGTATATGTGATTTTTCATGGAGACTCTTTATTTATTCAAAATACTTCTAAAGCTCTATCTAATAAGTTTTCTCTAGCTGTAGTTAAAGCTATAGCATAAATTTTACCATCATAAACAACATAAGGAGCTCAATTATTATAAGAAATAACACTTACATTTTCTTTTTCATTATTTTCATTTGTTCTTTCTATTTGTGTTATTGATTCTTCATATCTATCTAATATTTCAATTACTTTTTCAAAATCATTTCTTTTTGTCGCTTCCTCCAAATCATCATTAGTATCTCAAATTCAATCTTGCGTTGATTCAATAACTCACAAAGTTCCCAAAGCTATTCATCATATAATTCAAGCCCAAGAAGTAAGTTTTAGTGTACGAAATAAAAACGGCATCTTTCATTTTAATAAAGCTTGTTTCGCTAATTTATTAGTTATAATATTTAAAGTTATTCATGCTCATAAAGATGTTGCTCAAGCTGTTAATAAATGTTTTTTATCTATTCATATTCATACTTTAGCTAAAATATTTCTCATTCTAGAAATTATATAAACATCTATTAAGCTTCCACCATAAATTTCCATTATTCTTTTAGTATCTTGACTTACAATAGGATCTCAATCATTAGATAAAAAATATCATTTAAGAAATTTAGCTAAGTAATTACTAGCAGTAAGAGAATTTATTAATTCTCCTTGTCATATTATTTTTTTTATAAGTAATGCAACAATAGGAATATTTATAGGATTTATCTCATCTAAATGATTTCATCACATAACTCAGTATAAAGCTAACAACCATTTATAATTCATATTTTTTCTTATCAATAATGAATAATTAGAATCATTAAGTCATAATTGAGTATTATCTAAAAATCAACCTTTCATAATATATTCCTTAAATTCATAGAATTTATTAAAATCTTCTATATCTTTTGGATTATTTATTCACCATTCTTTTATTAAATCATCTTTACTCTTTTCATTAAATTCCTTTTCTCATCAACTACTTGCTATTTTTCCTAATAATTCCTCACTAAAAAAATCTTGTTCTATTCAATCAAAGTTTCTTAATTCTTCCAAATTTAATAATTTTTTAACTCAATTAGAAAATCAAGTTGCTACTGTTAACAACATTCAGTTTATAAAAGTTGGTATAGTATATGTATATAACAAAGCTAATTCATACACTCTTAACTTTTTATAAAAAAAATTATTATTATTTATCATTGTCAAAATTTCTTCAAATCTTACAGGTCATAATTCTTGTTCTAATTTTAAATTTTTTTCATCTCAATTTCTACCCATTAAAATAATTGAAACTATTTTTGATGTTAATCAAATTCTTAATAAATCATTTACATTATTAGAACATATTGCTTCTCTATATTTATCATAAACTAATAAATCTTTGGTTTTATTATTTTTTCATAAAAACTTACTTTTAAAATCATCATCTTTTCATTTTTGTAAGAACTCTTCATACGTAGTTTCATTATTAATAAATCATTCATCTAAAAAATCAGTACCATAAGAAGTATCAACTTTTTTTCTTGATAAAGTTGTTAATAATTTAAAACCTCATATTAATCTAAGATTATCTTTTAAATCTGTTTTCTCTAATTTTGTATCTAATTTTTGTCATTCAGTTATTTCTCCTCTCTTGAGATCAATTTCTCCTCTTCAAGTAAAACCTACTTCAGAAGTAGAACCAGATTCACTACCTCAACTTTCATCCCCCTTTACTCAAGCTAACTTTTCCTTAAATTTATTATATCAAAAGAACGATAAAACAGCTATTCATATTCCTCAAAGCATTTTTAATCAAAAATTCTTCATCCATCCTCTATTTTCATCCTCCTTTTCAGAGTCTTCAATCCAATCTAAGGCTTTAACTAACAATCATCAGATAAGTGGAGTATCTGCTAATTTTTTTCTAAATGCTGATTTTACTTTTTCTTTAGCTTTACCTACTGTAGAAGCAACAAGTCATTTTCATTCATCTGTTTTTAATTCAGCTTCTTTTTTTTCTACTGCCTTTTTAAAAGCCTCAAATCTTTTTTCAAAATTATCATCAGTTTTTTCTCTTATGTTTTCCTCTAATTCATCTAATTTTATATCTACTTGTGCTGATTTTACTTTTTCATATTTTTCTTTAAAAGACTCTTCTGTCTTTCAAATTTCAGCTTCAACTTTTTGTCTTTCTTCTTCCTTAAAATAAATTGAAAATATTTCTTTATTATTCTTTGGTGACATAATTTTTATTTATTAAAATATTATTTAATTATATTTTAACATATTTTTTATTATAAAACAAAAAAACTAGTTATTTAATATAAAAACATTAAAAAAATTTGATTTTTTATAATTTCTATACTATAATATAATTACTAATTTAAAATAGTAATACTTTTTTAAAATGAAATATAGAAAAAGTAAGATTTTTTTAAAAGAAAATCTAAAAAATAAAAAAATAATCTTTTTTATTTGACCAAGACAAACTGGTAAAACAACATTATTAAAAACAATATTTAATGAATTAAATACTAATTACAAGTTATTTTTAAATTTAGAAATACTTGATTATCATAAATACTTTGAAAATTTTTCTGAAATAAATAACTTACTAATAGCAAATGGTTTTTCTAAAAATAAAAAATTTTATTTATTTTTAGATGAATTTCATAAAGTAAAAAATATTTCTTGGATTCTAAAATCTTTATATGATGAATATGAAAATCTTAAAATAATTGTTACATGATCAAATAATATTGAAATAAATAAAAATATAAAGGAATCTTTTGCTTGAAGAAAAAGAATAATTAATTGTTTTCCCCTTGATTTTGAAGAATTTATAATATGGAAAGAAGATATCAAAGAAACAGAACTAAAAAAATTTTTAAAAAATCCTTTAAATGAAAATAAAATAAATTTATATTTAGAAGAATTTATTGTATTTTGATGATATCCTGAAATTGTAAAATCAAATAGTAAACAAGAAAAAATACAAGCGTTCCAAGATATTTTTAGCTTTTGGTTTAATAAAGATATTTTACCAGAAATAAAAAAAGATTATAAATTTAATGATTTTATCAAACAATTAGCTTATAGAAATTCTAATTTATTAAATCTTAATGATATTGCAAAAAATATTTGAATTAGTCAACCAACTGCAGAAAAATTTTTATACTTACTTAAAGAATCATTACTTGTTTATCCTGTTAGACCTTTTTTTAATAATAAATTAAAAGAAATAGTTAAAATGCCTAAATTTTATTTTTGTGATATTTGATTTAGGAATTTTTTAATGAATAGATTTGAATTTTTAGATGAAGAAAAATGATTATTATTTGAAAATTTCATTTATTCAGAATTGTTAAAATCTTGAATCTACTATGATGATATAAAATTTTGGAGATTAAAAACCTGAACAAATGAGGTTGATTTAGTTTTGGAATGAGAAAAAAAAGCTTATGAAGTAAAATATAAAAATAAAATAAAAGATTCAGATTTAAAATGATTAAAAAAATTTGAAAAATTATATACTAATTTTGAAATAGAAATTATAAATAAAAAAAATATGTTTGAAATTCTTTATAATTCAAAATAAAGGAACCTCTGCAAAATTATAAAACAAAAAAACTAGTTTATAACTAGTTTTTTTGCAATAAATTTAAACTTTTATGTAAATCAATAACATCTAAATCAAATTCAGAATACAAGGTATTAAACAATTTATATTTTTTTATATTAAAATTATTTATATTCTTTTTAATTTCATATGCTTTTTTCTTTTCTGGAATAACAAAATCTACCTCATTTTTATTCTGAGTCCTCCAAAATTTTATTTCTTCAAAATCATTATTAACAATTAAATTAATATATACAAGATTTTCAAGCAAAGCTCAATTATCAACCCTAATATCCAAAGGTTCAAAATTATTAATAAAATAGTTTCTTAATCATAAATCAAAAAAATATACTTTTGGCATTTTAGTAAGTTCCTTTCTGATATTTTTTTCAAAAAAAGGCTTAATTATAGCAATATGGAAAGATTTTCTCATGATATATATATACCTTTCAACTGTAGAAACAGGTAAATTTAATGTATTAGATAATTCACTTAAATTCAACAAATTTCATATTTGTGAAGCTAATATTTTTAAAATAAAAAAATATTTTTCTCAATATTCAATTTTTGCTTCTAAAATATCTTTTTTTATATATGAATTTGCAATTAATTTTAAATATTCTTTTTTTTCACTAATCTTATTCATTAAAACTAGCTCTGGATATCATCAATAAGTTATATATTCTGTATAATATTTAATAATATCACTTAAATAATATGGAATTATTTCTTTTTTATTAAATTGAGATAAAAGAGTATCTTGTCATTTAAATAATAAAAATTCTCTAAAATTTAATGTAAATAAATTAAAAATTTTTTTTCTACCAGCAAGACTATCTTTAAATTTTTTATCAATATAAAAAGCACTACTTCAAGTAACTATAAGTTTTAATTCATCTTTATATTCATCATATAAAAACTTTAAAAAATTAGTTGGATTATCTAATAGCTGAATTTCATCAATAAATAAATATTTCCTTTCTTTACTTGTTCAAATTATAGAAAAAATATTCTTAGGATGTTCATTAAGTTGACTTAAAAATAAAGGATCTTCTAAATTAAAATAAAAAACTTCATTATTATTTTCTTTTAAATTATTATACATTTTTTTTAAAATAGTTGTTTTTCAAACTTGTCTTGCTCATAAAATAAGCAATATTTTATCATTTTTTATATTTTTATTAATTTTTGATTCAATTTCTCTTTTAATCATTTTTTAGATTTTTTTAGTATTACACGATAAAATTATCTAAATTAGAATAGTTATTTTCTTTTAAAAATCAAACTTTTTATAAAAATTTAATTCAATTTCTCTTTTAATCATAATATTATAAAACAAAAAAACTAGT
>CAZJHB010000006.1:0-22664 GCA_964545685.1 uncultured Candidatus Peribacteria bacterium
AGTCTTGTACCTATAAGTACCAATAGATTAAATTATTATAAGTTATTTTTTGTTTATCTTTTATGGCTTATGATTATTAAGGTAAACTATGATAGTAGATGTATCTCTCTAGCCTTCCGAGACGTCGGTTCGAATCCGTCTAGCTCCACCATTTTTTTATTTTTTGGAAAAAAATAAAAAAATGCACTTCGTAGCTAATATATTTCGTAATGAAATGAAGAAATATTAGCGTAGAATGTGCAATAAATCGTTTTATAATGATAAAAGTTGAATAGAATAAGTGAAGAATGCCCTCCGAAGCCTTGGTGTGGAATAAAACGTTTTATTATATACATAAGTTAATTAAATATAAATATATAATGATGTCTTTCATTTTAATAATGAAAGATTTTTTATTTATTAATTTTTTGAGAATATGTACTATGTTTACGTAATAAAAAGTAAGACCAAACAAGATAAATTTTATACTTGATTTTCAGAGAATTTAAAACAGAGAATTGATGAACATAATAGTTGAAAATTGAAACATACTTGTAAGAATAAACCTTGGGAATTGGTTTTTTATGGATGTTTTGTAAGTAAAAAATTAGCTCTTGATTTTGAAAAATATTTGAAGAGTGGTTCTTGAGTTGGTTTTAGGAATAGGAGGTTGATATTTTTAAAATAAAGCTAATGTTTTTAGTATATTAGAGTAATAAAAAATAATATATTTTATAGACTTTTAAATACTTTGTAGTATATTATAATAAATTATTTTTTAATAATAAATGTATGAATAAAAATATAATATCAAAATATTGGTGGAGAGATAAATTAATAGAAGCTTTTGAAAATTTTTGATGAAAAGCTAAAAATAAAGATTTAAAAAAATATTTTATAGATAATTATTCAGAAATAATTTTCAAGAGTATAAAAAAAGAAAGTCTTAATGGAAGTATAAATTGACAATTACAATATTATTCAAAATTAGATTGATGAAATAATTATAAAAACAAATATGATTTATTTTATAAAAAAAATAAATGATTTTGGTGTTTGAAAAGTGATTATAAAAAAGAATTATGAATAACTACAAGTATAAATAATAAGTTTAATAATAATATAAAAAAAATTAAGTTTTTTCTAGTGTATTTATTTTTATTCAAATGATCATTAATTTTATTTTCTAAGATATGAGCTACTACAAATACTATATTATATTTATGAATAGTAGTATTTTTTGTATTTCAATATGTTTTTTACTTATTATTAATACAAAGAATTAGAAAAATTAATGTTTCTAAATTTTACTTATTATGAATTTATTCAATATTTATATCATCAATTGTAATTAATTTTAATATTCCGTACTTTTTTATCTTTTCAATAGCTACATGATTGATTAGTTTTATCACTGCTGTTATTTTATCTCTTAAAAATGAAACTCAGTTAATTATAAAAGGAACAAAATTAAAAGATTCTATAATTTTTATTACATTTTTTGTGCTATTTTTTATATCATTAATATCTTCAGTTAGTTATATAGGTTATAAGCAATATGCTATTGATAGAAATAATCAAAATATTACTTATAAACAAAAATCACCAGAAATATTATTAGAAAATTATAATATAAAAGAAGATAATGATTTATTTAATTATTTAGCATGAAAAACAAAAATTTTTTATTCAAATAATTATGATAAATCTAACTGATTAAACTTTAAATTTGAATATCCAAAATCATGGATTATTGAAGAATGAAAAAGACCACATGTAGTATCAACAATATGATGAAATATGGATGTTGATTGAAATAAAATATCTATGGTATTATTGATTAATGATAATATTGATAATGTAAAAAATAATGATTTAGTATATAATATTAATAATAATATAATTGAAGAAATTAAATGATATAAGTATTTAGAATCTTGAATTGTAACTATTGAACAACAGCCTTTTATATGGAATTTTTATGAAATTGATTGATGATGAGATAGAAATTGAATTTCCTTAGAGTGAAATTTTTTAATGTATCAAACTATTTATGATAATAAAATTTTATCTTTTCAATTTGCATGAATTTGAAAGAAAAAAGATTCAATTAAAAATAAGTTTTATTCAAATATAAGATTATTTACATCAATTATGAATTCTGTTATATTTATTGATAAATATAATGTTATATGAGAGAGTAATCAAGATATTATATCTAATAATAATAATAATAATAATAATAATAATAATATAGATATTAAAAATTTAATTATTGATTATATTCCAAATTGAACATTTTTAAGAGAATATAAAAAAATACCATGAAAAGATGAATATGTATGAATATATATAGATAATTATAAAATAAATGAATTAATCAAAGAAGAAAAGAAACCTTATTTAGATTGTTTTTGACAGGTAGAATGACAATCTATAATATGAGATTATTATGTTTTTTTATATAGAGATTGAAATATTTTAGATTCTAAACAAGTTCCGTTATGATTTAGAAGTGAATATTGGTTAAAAAATAATTTAGATATTCCGCAATTAAGATTTTCATATTATAATACTAATATAAATAATAATAAATTTTTCTGATGAGATATTAAATTGGATGATAATAATATGTATTTATTAGAAAAAACTAATTTAATTAATTTAAAAGATTATAATTGAGATTGAAATAAAAATGAATTTTATTTAGTTGATCATTGGGATTCTTCTTGTTGACATAATAATTATATTATTATTTGAATAGATAATAATAATGTATTATTTTATTGAATAAAAAATATGGAATGAAAAATTTCATATTGGTGAGATAATTTTATTCCTGATGAAAAATGAGAAGTTGTAAATTGAAATTGATGTTGGGATCATTGAAGTAATATTTCAATTCAAAATTATTATAAATTTAATTTCAATAGTAATTTATATGAAATAGTAGATACTAAAACTTCATATTGTTGAGATTATTAAAATATAAAAAATGAGTTCAAAATCAATTTTATTTTTTATTGAATATAATTTATAATAGATTCTTGTATATATTTTAAATAAATAAGTAATATAAAAACTCCACTGGACTACTTCTATAGATAGGTGCGGGAGATATTTACGTAAATAGTATATGATTTTTATTTTATCAAAAAATTTTTGAATAAAATAAAGTTTGTATATAGTATATATATGTAGTAACTATTATTAAAATTTTTTATATAATATGCTAATTAGTAAATTTAATTATTTGTGTTATACAAAGAATTTTTATTTATATAGTATTAAGCTATTTAATTAACTTTATTTAAATGAATTCTAAATTTAAATTAATAAATAAAAAATGATTATTAGTTAAACTATTTGATTATATAAATATAAAATTAAATAAATATAGAAATAATATTATAATTGACAATATATTATATATTATTGTTTTTTCTATTTTTCTATTTATAATTTTTTTTATTCCTATATATATTAGTAAAATACTTAAATTACACGTATTAATAGGAACATTATTTATTTATATTTATAATTGAATAATATTTTATATATCATGAAGATTAAAAAATACTTATAATTTTATAGATGAAAACTGAAATAAAATAGATAGAGTATGATTTTATACTGTTGAAATTAATTTTTCAAAAGAATATGATAATGAAATTTTTGTCAATTATATGCAGAAAGGATATATATTAGTATCTAGAATAACATGAATATTATGAAATACTGAAATTTATAATATTTTAGATAAAAATAAAAAGTTAGTTTTTAATAATTGGTTTGACTCTAGATGAGGATTAATAGAAAGTATTTTAGAAGAAACTGAGAAAACAAAGAATGCTCTTCCTTTTAAACCTCTTGCTAATATAAAAATTATATGAATTGGATGAAGTTGAATTAATGCAACTAATAAAATGATTAAATATAATTTATTATGATCAGAATTTATTACTTTAGATAAAGATCTTAAAGCATTAGAAAATTCATTAGCAAATATTAAAATTAATTTAACTGATAATAATCTTAATAAAAAAATTATTGATTTATTAAAGTGAACTGATATGATTTTTTTAGTTTCATGATTTTGATGAAATACATGAAGTAAATATTTATCAAAAATAGCAGAATTATCCAAAAGGTTATGAATATTAACAATTGGAGTTATAACTAAACCTTCTATAAATGAATGATTAAATAAAAATAAAATTTATAAAGAATCTATTAAATGATTAAAACATAGATTAGATACTTTAATAGTAATAAAAAATGATAATATATTAAAACAATATTATGTTTGAAGTAATTTAATAAGACAAAAAGAAATTTCTGATGAAATTATATTTCAAACTGTCTCATGAATAACTGATACTATTAATTTACCTAATTTAATAGCAGTAGATTTTTCTGATATAAAAAGATTTTTTCATAATTCTTGAAATGCATTTTTTTGAATGGATTTTTGAATATGAAAAAATAGAATTAATGATTTAATAAAAAAATTATTTAAAAATCCATTATTAGAACATGCACTTTATTGAGCAACAAAAATTTTGTTTATTTTATATTTTTCAATTGATATGAGTGCACTTGATGTTGTTAAAATTATTGATAAAATACAAAAATGAATTAATAATAAAGTAAGTATGTTTTTTACTTATACTATAGATGAAAATCTTAATAATGAAATAAAATTAAATTTAATTGCTATTAATAATCATTTGGAAAATAATGAATGAAATCAATATTTATTATTAAAAACAAAAATTAGACTATTATCACACCTGCTAGATAAAAAATGAATTATTTCTAAATCAGAACTACTTAATGACTCAATAAATTTTTGTTATAAATGATATAAGGTTCAAGCTGATACAATAATCAAAATATTAGAAATAAGTGTTAAAAATAAACTCTATAATAAAGTAGTAAAATTTGCTGAATATATTGAAGAATACAATTTACAGGTATATGATTTAATGATTACTGATTATTATATTCTTATATGAGCTTCATATCAAGAATTATGAAATTTACAGAAAGCTAATAATTATTTTGATATTTTTATTAAATGTATTAAATATAGAAGAAAAACAGATAAAGAATATGAAAAAAAAGTCATGAATACCTTTAATAATAATACTATTTTAAATAAAAAATTAATGGTAGAAATGATAATCCTAATTTCATCATTAGAAAAATTAGGTCTTGATTATAAAATTTATACAAAATAAAAGAAATATAATATTTTTAGGGTTAATGTAAAAATTGTGTGCTACTTTTAATATAAAAACTTCAATATATAGATCGAAAGTATGATATAATCTTGTAAGATTAAAGTTAACTTTGAAGAATGCAAAAATATTTTATAATTGTTTCATAGAATGATACTTTTCAATACAATTATGACTTCAAAATTGAAAACAAGATCTAGAAATTCTAAAATATGAATTTAAATATTATATAAAGTGATTCACTTTAGACTGAAGTAAGGCAATAATTAAAGTTGTAGAAAATGTATATCCTGAAGTAAAAATACAAAGATGTTTGACATATATTTACAGATAAATTAGAAATTATATATCCAATAAGCCAAAAACAAAAGCCTGAAAGCAGTTAAAAAAATTAATTACTTTCAAGGTTTTTTATAATGAAAAATTATTTAAGAAAAAATATAACTTATGAGAGGAAAAATATTCTAATTTTTTAGAAGAGATTTGAATTAAAATAGAAAAAATGTATCAAGATGAAAATAGGACAAAAATTTATGATTATGTTGTTTTACAAGATTGAAGAATAGTAAAAAAATTAGGTTTTAAAAGTTCCGATTATTATTGAAAAAATTATTTAAATGTAATATAGTGTGTTATTTTATATTGTCTGATGTTACCTTTTGTAAGAAATATTTATTTAAAGCTAATAATAAAAATATTTATTATTGCAAAACTGGATGAATTTATTATAATGTATTAGATATTATTATCTAATACATTATTTTTATGAGTAAAAAATATAGTGCAAATCTTACATGAGAACCATTTTTATGATATGAAATGAGGATTGTAGCTGATTTGATTAAACAATGATTAGATAGAAAAACAATTAAAGAAAAAATAATAAATGAAAATGGATTTCAATATAAAACAACAAAAAGTGTGGCGAAAAGATTGTCTTGTATTTTTAGAAGATTAGATTCATTAGATGAATACTTATTAGATAGACTAGCAATGTGAGATGTAGACGATTCAAAAATAATATCTTTATATGCAATATATAAAGATAGTTTTTTAGTATATGATTTTTTAAATGAATTTATCAATGATAAGATTCAACTTAAGCAATTAGAAATAAAAGATATAGATATAATGTCATTTTTAAACTCTAAATCAAGGGAACATATTGAGATGAATGAATGGACTCATAATACATTGAAAAAGATAAGACAGATTTTGAAAAATATATTATCATGAGCTTGAATTATGGAATCTAAAAAGATACATCAACCTGTATTGAGTTATTCTTTAAAGCAACATATCTTAGAAAATTGAGATAATAATTTTATAACTTCACTTTGATTTTAAATATGACAAATATAATTCCTCAATTTGAATTAATAGAATCATTAGAAAAAATATATCCTACTATTATTTCAAAAGAATTTCTAGAGCAAAAATGACTATGAAATGAAATACCTTTTTATATATATGATTATCCTGCTGATTATGAATTATTGGTAAGAAATTATGTAAAAACATTACTAAAAAAAATAGAAAGAAATAATGATGATTTGAAAGTTGTAGAAATAGATTTATATGATTTGATGATTCAAATAATTAAAGATAAATGATTGTTAGATAAAGTTATAGATAATGAGAAAAAAAAATGAACAGGTTTTTTAGAAAAAGCATTAAAACCTATAATAAAACCTGAGAATTTTAATACTTATATAGAGAAAATAGCTGATGGTGTTAATATTGTTTTTCTTACTTGAGTTTGAAAAATATATCCACTTATAAGATCACATACAATACTAAATAATTTACATCATATAATTCCAGGAGTGAATTTAGTTATGTTTTTCCCGTGAGAGTATACAAAAGTAGAGTTAAAACTTTTTTCTAAGTTGAAAGATGATAATTATTACAGAGCTTTTAAGTTAAATACAACTATATAATTTTTATTAAATAATTTAAAAAATATGACTATTTCTATAATAAAGGATATTTATAATAAAGATATATCTGAAAAGGTTAAATGAGTTATTATGGCTGAACAAGCTGATGATGATACTGTTTTTACTGAACTTGAAGAGTTTGTTGTTACAAAAGAATTACATAAACATATTAAACACTTTTTTGATAGTTATAATGATGTTAATGATAATAAAAAAGATACTATATGAGCTTGGATATCTTGATTTTTTGGTTCTTGAAAATCTCACTTATTAAAAATACTTTCTTATTTATTAGAGAATAGAAAAATAAAATGAAAAACTCCTTTGGAATTTTTTAATGAAAAATTAAAAGATGATCAATTACTTCTTTGAGATATTACTAGAGCTATATCAAATAAAAATGTTGATGTAATGCTTTTTAATATTGATTCTAGAGCATGAAAAAATTCTAAAAATCATAAAGATGGTATCTTGGAAGTTTTTGTAAAAGTGTTTAATGAAAAATTAGGATATTGTTCTGATATACCTTGGCTTGCTGATTTTGAGCATACTTTATTTATGAGATGAGAGTATGATAAATTTAAAGAAAATTTTAAAAATGTTTCATGAAAAAATTGGGATGATGAAAAAGATACTTTTCATTTTATAAGAGAGAATATAATAGATGCTTTAATAAAAGCAGATATTATGTCTGAAAATGATGCTAATTATTGGTTTGATGGAGATTGAGCTAATTATAATATGTCTGTTTCTAAATTTGCAGATATTATAAAAAAGTATTCGGCAAAAAAATGAAAGGATCATAGGATTATATTTTTAGTTGATGAAATTGGTCAATATATCTGAGATGATACAACTTTGATGTTAAATCTTCAAACATTAGTAGAAGATCTATGAAAAGAATTAAATGGTAAAGCTTGGGTTATTGTAACTTCTCAAGAAGCTATTGATAGTATTACTGATATAAAAGGTAAAGATTTTTCTAAAATTCAATGAAGATTTCCTACTAAGTTAATGCTTTCATCTGAAAATACAGATGAGGTAATTAAAAAAAGATTACTTGAAAAAACTCCTGAAGCTGAAGAATTTCTTGAAGCTTATTATATTAAAAATGAAACAATTATAAAAAATCTTTTTTCTTTCTCTTCTAGTACTGCTGATATGAAAATATTTAAAAGTAAAGAAGATTTTGGAGCTACTTATCCTTTTGTTCCTTATCAATTTCATTTATTACAAAAAGTATTTGAAAAAATAAGAATTATTTGAGTTGCAGGTTCACATATTGCTGATTGAAACAGATCAATGCTTAACTGATACCAAGAAGCTTGAAGTTCAATATTAGATAAAGAAATAGGTACTATTATTCCTTTTTCGTCTTTCTATAATACTATAGAAGCATTTTTATCATGAGAAATTAAAAGAACTATTAACTGAGCAAAAGATAATAGTATGCTTGAAGTTATGGATAGTGAAGTTTTAAAAGTACTATTCATGATTAGATATATAGATCAAGTTCCTTGTGATTTAGAAAATATTACTACATTACTTATTTCTCACATTGATGAAGATAAACAAGAATTAAGAAATAATGTAAAAAAATCACTAGATAGATTATTAAGTCAATTTTTAATCCATAAAAATTGAGATGAATATCTATTCTTAACCAATGATGAACAAAATATCAATAAAGAAATTAAATCTGAAGAAGTTGATAAATTTGAATTATTAAAACATATTTGAGATGTTGTATTTAATGATTTTTATAAATTAAGAAATTACTCTTATAGTACTTCAAATAACTATGAATTTAATAAATTTGTAGATGATTATGAATATTATTTCCCAAGACAATATGGTTTAGTTTTAAAAATTTCTACTTCATATTCAGATAATTGAGAATCTGCTTTATTCTATTCAAAAGATCATGCTTTATGAGAAATTAGATTAGAAGATGATAAAGAACTTCTTGATAATTTATCAATGCTTAAAAAAATTGAAAAATGGATTAAGAAAAATAATTCAATTGATCAAACTAAGTCAATAAGAGATATAATTATTGATAAATCGAAAGAAATTGATGAAATAAAAGCTAGAATTAGAAAATTATTAGAAGAAAGTGTAAAAAAATGAACTGTATATATAAACTGAAAAGAAGTAGAGGATATAAAACAAACAACATCAGTTACCAACTTATTTAATGAAATTTTAAATAGATTAGTAGTAAGTGTTTATAAGAATGTTGACTGGGTTACTAAACACTTTGATATTGATGAAGTATCAAAAATCTTAAAACTAAATAATATAGAAGAACAAACACTTATAAATGTTGATGATAATAAAAATGCAATAGAAGATATTAAAAATTATATATTATTACAATCAGAAAGATCAATAAAAACTACTATGAAAACAGTAGCCCAAAAATATACATGAATTCCTTTTGGTTGGAATGAGATAGATATTGCTGGTATTTTAGCTTGATTATTTATTTCATGAGATATTCAGTTCAAATACAATGAAGAAATTCTTCATAAATGAAATACTTATATTTTAGAATACCTTACAAAAACAAGAGAATTTGAAAAACTTGTTATTTCAGCTAAAAAACAAACTGATAAGAAAACAATCTTAAATGTAAAAGCTATTATACAAGAAAATTTTGATGAAACAGATCTAAGTGATAATGAAGATGATTTATTTAATAAGATCAAATCAATATTTGAAAAGGAACTAAATAAATTAAATTCTTTTACAAATAAATATCTTGTATCAAGTTATCCAGTAAAATTTATCTTTGAAACATCAACTGATACATTAACAAAATATATCAAAATAGCTGACAATTTATCTTTATTTACCCATATTATTGAGAAAAAAGATGAAATTGAAGATCTAGAAAAAGATATTAGAACTATTATTCAATTTTTTGATTCACAAGTAAGTATTTATGATGACTCTAAAAAGAAATTATCATTTTATGAAGATGAATTAAAATTATTTGGTTTAGAAGATAGAGAATTAATAGATTTTGAAAAAATAGAAGAATTAAAATCAATTTTATCTTCTAGTTCTCCATATTCTCAAATTAAAGATATGCCAAGTTTTTTAGTTGAAGTGAAATCATGATATAAAAAAGTACTAGAATCTAAGAAAGGTCATGTTATATCTAAGTTAGAAACTATAGAAAAACAAATAGAAGAAGAAATAGAAAAAAATTGATTAAGTGAAGAGTTTAAAACAAAAGTTCTTTCAGGTTTTGATGATATTAAATCAAGTATAGAATTAAATGATAGTTGTAAATTTATGATGGCATTAAGTTCAACTTTAAATGAGAAAAATAAAACAGCAAGTATACAAATATCAAATGAAGTAAATAGATTGATTGATGAAAAAAATACTTTGAATTCAATGAAAGTTGGATCTGAAGAATTACCAAAAGCTAAAAAACAAGTTCCTGTTGAATTAGAAACAATTATTGAAAGATGAATTACAATTGAATCAGCTGAAGATATAGATAACTATACAAATAAGTTAAATAAAATTTTAAAAGATAAACTAAGTTTTTGAGATAATATTAGAATTATTTAAATTAATGGTGAGTTGTGAATGAGAAAAAATATAAAACTTAATATTTATATATTAAAAATATGAAAAGAAATAATCAAGAGATAGAAAAAATTTCAAATTTTGTTATATTTAAAACACAAACTGGTAAAGTTAATATAGATGTTTTTTATGAGGAAAATACTCTTTGGCTTACTCAAAAGATGATGTGAGAACTTTTTGAAACTTCTTCTCAAAATATAACATTACATTTAAAAAATTTATATAATGATTGAGAAATTATTGAAAATGCAACTTGTAAGGATTTCTTACAAGTTCAAACTGAATGAAAAAGGGAGGTAAAAAGAAAGTTAAGATTTTATAATTTAAATGCAATTTTATCAGTCTGATATAGAATTAATTCTTTAAGAGCTATAGAGTTTAGAAAATGGGCTAGTAATATATTGGAAGAATTTATTATAAAATGATTTACAATAGATGATGAAAGATTAAAACAGATAAAACATTTTTGAAAAGATTATTTTGATGAATTACTTGAAAGAATAAAAGAAATCAGATTAAGTGAAAGAAGACTTTATCAAAAGATAACAGACATATATAGTTTATCTGCTGATTATGATAATAAATCTGAAATAACAAAACATTTTTTTTCAACTGTTCAAAATAAACTACATTGGGCAATTACATGAAAAACAGCTGCTGAGATAATATATACTGAAGCTGATGCAACAAAAATTCATATGTGATTAAAAACATGGAAACAATCACCGAATGGAAAAATATTAAAAAGTGATGTTATAATAGCAAAGAATTATTTAAATGAAGAACATATAAAAAAATTAAATTCTATTGTAAATTCATATTTAGATATAGCTGAAAATAAAGCTAAAAATAATAAAATTATGAATATGAAAGATTGGGAATTATATTTACAACAGTTTCTTGAACTTACTAATTATCCAATATTAAAAGATTTATGAAAAATATCTATGTTAGAAGCTAAATTAAAAGCAGAGGCAGAGTATGATAAATTTCGTATAATTCAAGATAAAAATTATATTTCAGATTTTGATAATGAAATAAAAAAGTTACTAAATCAAAAATAATTTTTAAATTCACATTTTATAATTTACCATTAATCCTTAAAAGCATGAATACTAATAAACTAAAAAAATTTGCATCTAAATCTCGTGAACTCCTAATAAATGAGGTTAAATGAAAAGTAAAATATCTTGAAGTGAGAGATATAAATAAATTACCAAGTTATTATCAAAACCGAGTTCAGATTGATGATGTATCTTTTAAAGAGTGAAAAAAATATGAGCAAAGAAAAATGCTTATAGAAAAAGTAGCTGAAATCTGAGAAGAACAAGTGATTGAAGAAATTGCTTACTTATGGTTTAATAGATTCATTGCTTTAAGATATATGGAAGTAAATAATTATCTTTCGTATGGTTCTAGAGTAGTTTCTAGTGATGATAAATCAAAACTTGAACCTGATCTAATAAAAAATGCAACTCATCTTATCTGACTAGATTTAGATAATTCTATTATTTATGACTTCTTAGATAAAAGTGAAAATGACAAACTTTATAAATATTTAATCATACATATTTGTAATTCCTTACATAAAGAATTACCTTTTATGTTTGAAAAAATATCTGATTATAGTGAACTATTATTTCCTGAAAGTTTACTAGAAAAATGAAGTTTTCTAGATCTATTGATAAATGAAGTAGATGAAGAAGATTTTAAAGAAGTAGAAATATTAGGGTGGTTATACCAATACTATATCTCTGATAAAAAAGATGAAGCAAATAAAGAATTAGATACTAAAAACAAAAAAATCTGAAAAGATACAATTGCTTGTGTAACTCAACTTTTTACTCCAAAGTGGATAGTAAAATATATGGTTCAAAATAGTGTTTGAAAAACTTGGCTTGAATCTCATCCAAATACAGAACTACAAGCTAAATGGGAATATTATATAGAATCAGAATCTACAACTGAAACAAATCCAAATCTAAAACCTGAAGAAATAACAGTACTAGATCCAGCAATGTGAAGCTGACATATACTCGTATATGCTTTTGAAATACTATTTGATATATATAAATCAGCAGGTTACAGTGAAGATGAAATACCTAAACTTATCATAGAAAACAATTTATATTGACTAGAAATAGATGACAGAGCATGGCAAATTGCTTGTTTTGCTATTATGATGAAAGCAAGAAAGTATGATAGAAAGATATTAAAGCAATGACTAGAGCCAAGAGTTTGTTCTATACAAGAATCAAGTGAATGTGATAAAATAGATGAATTAATCTATCCTGAATTATCTAAACTTTGCATAGCTTTTAAGCAATGAAAATTACTTTGAAGTTTGATAACTTTAAAAGAATTTGATCTAGAGAAAGTAAATAAAGAATTTGAAGAATTGCAAAATGAAAATTCACTTTTCAATATAAGGTTAGTTAAAAGATTACCACTTATAATCAGACAAGCAGAGCTTATTTATAAAAAATATAGTTGTGTGGTTAGTAATCCTCCATATATGTGATCAGGATGAATGGATAAAGATTTAACTGAATATTTAAAGAAAAATTATCCTGATACAAAAGCAGACTTAATGACTTGTTTTGTTGAAAGAAACTTAGAGTTTACATCGCAAACCTGATATACATCAATGATAATTTTACCTTCTTGGTTATTTTTATCATCATTTCAAAAATTAAGAGAAGATATTTTATCTAATTATTCATTTAATTCATTACTTCATATGGGTAGATGAATATTTTGAGTAGATTGGTGATCAACTGCTTTTACTATCAAAAAAGAATTCAATTCTGATTCAGTATGAGCATATTTTAGACTTCATAAAAGAAATTTTCAACATATATATTTTGAAGATATTGAAAAGATATTCTTAAATGCAAAAAATAATCATGATTATAAATATGATTTTGATGAATATAGATGAGAAGATTGAATAACTGAAATATCAAAAGAATCATATAAAGATTGATTACAACTTTATTATACTCAAAAACAAGACAATTTTTCTTCTATCCCATGAAGTCCTATTGCTTATTGGGTGAGTGATAGAATTAGAGAAATATTTGAGAAAGAGAAAAGTATTTGAGAAACTTCAAATCCTAGACAATGAATGGCTACTAGTGATAATGATACCTTTTTAAGGATATGGACAGAAGTAGAATTATCTAAAGTCAATTTTATTACAAAAAGTAGGCATGAATGAAAAGAAAGTTGAGATAAATGGTTTCCTTACAATAAGTGATGAGATTTTAGAAAATGGTACTGAAATAATGAATATATTGTTAATTTCTTTAATGATGGTATAGATGTTAAAAAAGTTGTTTCAGGTAAATATCCTTATTTAAAATGAAATACTGATTTTGTAATAAAAAATCAAGATTTTTATTTCAAAAAGTGAATTACTTGGTGAAAAGTTTCTTCATGAGCATTATCTGTAAGGTATGATGATGAATGATTTATTTTTAGTGATTGATGAATGAAGTTATTTCCATCAGATAAAGATATTTTATACTTAAATTCTTTTTTAAATTCTAAAATAATTAAGTTTGTAATTTTAATTATTTCTCCAACTTTAAATTATGAACAGTGAACATTAAAAAAATTACCAATAATCTTTCCAAAATCTCAAGAAACAAAAGATCAGATTGATAAACTAACTCAAGAAAACATAGATATTTCAAAAGAAGAGTGGGATAGTAGAGAAACAAGTTGGGATTTTGGTAGAAATGAATTATTGAAACATAAAACTGATAATAGTTTAGAAACTGCTTATAATACATGTTGTAAATACTGGGAAGAAAAATTCTTCACTCAACATAGAAATGAAGAAGAATTAAATAGACTTTTTATAGAAATTTATGGATTACAGGATGAAATGACTCCTGAAGTAGAATTAAAAGATATTACTTTATTGAAAGATGAAACTAAAATAGTAGATGATAAACTTGTGTTCCAAAAAGATGAAATAGTAAAACAGTTCAGCTCGTATGCAGTTGGGTGTATGATGTGAAGATATTCTCTTGATAGTGAATGATTAGCATTTGCTGGATGAGATTTTGATATAAGTAAATATACGAGTTTTGAAGCTGATGATGATTGAATTATTCCTGTATTATCTGATGAATATTTTGAAGATGATATAGTTGCAAGATTTAAAGAGTTTGTAAAAGTAACTTTTGGAGAAGAAAGTGTAAATAAAAATATAGACTTTATAGCTCATGTACTTACTAAAAAAACAAGTGAAACAAGTCTAGAGAGAATTAGAAGATATTTTGCAAATGAGTTTTATAAAGATCATCATAAAAGATACAAAAAAAGACCTATTTATTGGATGTTTACAAGTGGAAAAGATAAAACATTTAATGCTTTAGTTTATCTTCACAGATATGATAAATGAATTATCTCTAAGATAAGAATGGATTATCTTCATAAACTTCAATGAAATCTAGAATGACAAAGAAGACAAATAGAATCAAGCCTTGTAGGAGCTGAATGAAAAATAAAATTAGATCTAGAAAAACAAAAAAACGAGTTATTGAAAAAAGTAGATATATTGAAACACTATGATGAAAAATTAAAACATTTAGCTGAACAAAAAATAGAACTTGATCTTGATGATTGAGTAAAAGTAAATTATCCAAAATTATGAGATTTACTTGAAGATATTAAATTGTAATTAATTATGAATTGTGATAACAAAAGATAAATTTAATCATTGGAATATAATAAAACAAGATTTACATTTTTCTGATAATGAAGAAAAATATCCAAAACCATGAGAAATATGGTATGTAAATATATGAGTGAATATATGAAACGAATCACTGTGAAAATGAGATTTTTTTAAAAGACCTGTTTTAATTATAAAAAAAGTTTGAAATTTATTTTTTGTAGTATCAATGACAACAAAATGAAAAGAAAATAACAAATTTTATTTTAAAATTGATGAAAAATATTTTAACAAAAAATCTTATTTAGTATTGTCTCAAGTAAAAACAATTGATAAAAAAAGATTTATTGTAAAGATATGAAAGATCTCTAACAAAGATTTTTATGAAATTAAAAAAGAATTACAAGAATTTTTATTTTAAGTTATTATAAAAAAATTGCCTATTTCTTGAAAAAGAAATAGGTGGAACTACAACAAAGATAAATCTTTGAGAGCATTTGTAATACAATTATATTAAATAATGCTACAAAAGTCAAATATTTTACTTATTTAGTTATTTAACAAATATGAATATAGATCAAATAGAAATAAGTTTAATGAAACTTTTTAATAAAGATATGGATATATACCAAAAAAGACATATTGTCTTTTGGTATGATCCTGCTGGAGATTTCTCTGAGGATTTAGAAAATCTAAAATTAGATGGAGTTAAGATACATAAACTTAATGACAATTTTTTCTATACTAAATATTTGTTAGAAGTAGAAGATACTGATAGTCATTATTTATTGTATTCTAATGAAGAAAAACCAAACTCAGACAATAATTGGTTACTTGATATAGCGATATATTCACAAGAATTTTCTGCTGATAAAGCTTCAGTTATTTTAAATGATGTTTGAATTACAGATATATCTATAAAACCAATTATTGAAGAACATATAAAGTTTTTTTCTTCTAAAAAAAGAATGGATGATTTCAAAAAATTAAATATTGATAAGAAATCTATAAAAGATATAAAATTATCTATGCTTTCAACAGTAGTTTGAGAAAAAACTACAAATTTTGATGATATACTTAAAAAAGTTTTAATTGCTTGATTAGATGATAATAAGTATTTACAAGAATTTGAAAAATATAATCTTAGTAATATTTTTTGGGAATATATTAAACTTATTTATTCTTATAATAAAGAAACAGAAAATTTAAGAGATTTATTCATCACTTTTATAGTATCAAATATAAAATTTACCTGAGATTATGAGTTACCATTACATCTAGAATCTCAATCTAGATGTTCTAATCATACAAACATATTTATTAATAATTTTATGAATCACAAAAGTGACTATAAAATTTATAGAGAATTATCTGAAGAACTAAGTGCTGATTTATGAATTTTTGATAAAAATATAAAAGATCTGAATGAAATAAAAAATGTTGAAACTATTTCATTAATTGATAAGACTATTCTTATAGAAATAGCCAAATCATTAGATAATAAAAATACTGATTTAAAGCATTTTATTGATATTATTAATGAGAGAAAATCTAAACACTGGTATGATATGTTTGAAAATCAATATGAAGTTTTATTTAATGCTATTAAAATATATGATTTTAAAGAAAAATATAATTCATGATTTAATCAAATAACAGCAAGAGAATTATTTGAAGATTATACAAAAGAATTATTTAAAATGGATACTTATTATAGATTATTTAATTATAATTTTGATAAGACTCAAATTTCACTAAAAAGTAACTATCTTTCTGATTTACAAAAAGATATTGAAGCTATTTATACAAACTGGTTTTTAGATGAACTTACAAATAAACAAATAGCATTATTGAAAGCAGAATGATTAGATAATTGGAATGTTCCTGGAATATCTAAACAACAAGATTTCTATGAAAAGGAAGTAAATAGTGTACTGAAATGAAAAAATACAGAAAGAGTATTTGTTGTAATATCAGATGCACTTCGTTATGAATGCGCTTATGAATTAAATGAATTATTAGAGAAAGAAAGATGATTAGTATCTCTTAATTATATGCAATGAGTAATTCCATCATATACAAAATTAGCAATGGCTTCACTTTTACCGCATAAAAAAATTAAAATAGATAATTCTTGAAAAATTATTGTTGATTGAATAGGTAGTACATCTATACAGTGAAGAAATAATATTTTAAATAATCATCTAGAATCAGTTGCTATAAAATGGGTAGACTTAAAAAATTATTCTCAGGCTGATGCAAGAGAATTATTTAAAGAAAAGAAAGTAGTATATATATATCATAATGTGATAGATGCTAGATGAGATGATGCAAAAACTGAGAGTACTACTTTTGAAGCTTGTGATGATGCAATTTTAGAACTAAGAGATATCGTAAAGAAAATTACTAATTCATGGAATTGAATAAATGTTTTAGTAACAGCAGATCATTGATTTATTTATAAAAAAGAGCCACTTGTTGAATCAGATAAAATTAGCTTAGAAAAAATTACAAAAATAGATAACAATCGTAGATTTATACTGAGTTCAGATGAAAAAGAAATAGATTGAACTATAAAAATAGATATGTGATATCTTTGAAATAAATGAGTATCAGCTGTATTACCAAACTGAAATTCTAGATTTAAGATACAAGGATGATGATCAAACTTTGTTCATGGATCATTAAGTTTACAAGAAATTGTAGTACCAATTATTAATTTTAAATATCAAAAAGATTTAAAAGCTTGAACTACTGATTTTAAGAAAGAAGTAGAAATATCACTAAGTAATACTTCAAGAGTAATAAATAATAATATGTTCTCACTTGTCTTCCATCAAAAAGAACCAATGGCTTGAAAATTACTTGAATGAACTTATAGAATAAGTTTGTGGGATATAAATTCTGGAGAACCAAAAATGGTAAGTGATGAAAAAACAATAGTAGCTAATAAAAAATCTGATAAAATAGAAGATAGAATGTTTAGAGTAAGTTTAACTCTTAAGGCATGAGTTACAAATTGAGATTATAGATTGAGAATATTTAGTGATTGAAGAGCAAAAACTGAGAAACCTTGATATGATTTTAAAATAAATAAATTAATTGATAATGATTTTGATTCAATATTTTAGCTTTTAACTTTCTGATAATGGATTTAGATTCTAAATTAGTTCAACATTTTAGTTGAAAAATAGTAAGAAAAGATCTTACTAAACTTATAAAAGAGTGACAAAATGTCCCAATTTATGTATTGGAGTACCTTTTAGGTATGTATGCTTCTACTGATGATAAAAATCAGATAGAAATTTGATTGAATAGAGTTAAATCTATATTATCAGAAAATTATGTTAGACCAGATGAAGCTGAAAAAATTAAGTCAATAATTAAGGAAAAATGAAATCATACAGTAATTGATAAATTAACTGTTAAATTAGATGAAAAATCTGATAAATATATAGCTTATTTTTCAAATCTTTGATTAAAAAATGTAATTCTTGATTCAGATATGGTTAAAAGATATGAAAAATTATTAGCTTGATGAATTTGGTGTATACTTAAATTAAGTTATCAATTTGAAGAGTGAAATAAAAAATTTTCTCCATTTAGAATTGATTCATTAAAACCAATTCAATTACCAAATGTTGATGTACAAGAAGTAATTGATAATAGAAAAAATTTTACAAAAGATGAATGGATTTCATTACTTCTTCGTTCAGTATGAATGGAAAGTGAGAATTTTGACGAGAAAGTAAGATGGCATCTACTTGAAAGATTAGTTCCATTAGTTGAAAATAATTATAATTATTGTGAATTATGACCTAGAAGTACTTGAAAATCTTATGTTTATAAAGAAATATCTCCAAATTCTATTTTGATTTCAGGATGACAATCTAGTGTAGCTAATTTGTTTTATAATATTTCAACAAGAAGTATTTGATTAGTTTGATTATGGGATGTTATAGCTTTTGATGAAGTAGCTTGAATTACATTTAAAGATAAGGATGGAATTCAAATAATGAAAGATTATATGAATTCTTGATCTTTTGCTAGATGAAAAGAAGAGAAAAATGCTACTGCTTCAATGGTATTTGTAGGGAATATTAATCAAAGCATAGAAAGTTTATTAAAAACATCTCATCTTTTTGCTCCATTTCCAGATGCTATGAATAATGATACTGCATTTTTTGATAGAATGCATTATTATCTTCCATGATGGGAAATTCCGAAATTTAGACCTGAATCATTTACGGATAGATTTTGATTTATTGTTGATTATTTAGCTGAGTATTTTAGAGAAATGAGAAAGTATTCATTTGCTGATAGTATAGATAAATATTTTAAACTTGGTAAGGATTTAAATCAAAGAGATGTTACAGCAGTGAAAAAAACTGTTTCTTGATTAATGAAATTATTTTATCCTGATAATAATTTTTCAAAAGAAGATTTAGAGGAAATACTAAATTATGCATTAGCATGAAGAAAAAGAGTAAAAGAGCAATTGAAAAAAATGTGAGGTATGGAATTTTATGATGTTCATTTTTCATATATTGATAAAGAAACTATGGAGGAAAAATTCATTGCTCTACCTGAAATGTGAGGATGAAAAATTATACCTGAATGAGATAATAAACCTTGAGTTGTGTATTCAATTTCTTATTGAGATACAAATATGAGAGGTGTTTATATGATGGAAACTCAAATATCTGCCTGAAGTTGAAAATTAACAAAATCAGGTATATTATGAAATAGTAAAGCAAGAGAAAATATAGATACAGCATTTAATTATTTTAAAGCTAATATAAAATCTGTAAGTTGAAATATTAATACAAAAGAAAAAGATTATTATCTTCAAGTTCAAGATTTACAATGAGTTTGAATGAGTGATGAATTATCATTAGCATCCTTTATTGCATTATGTTCTGCTTCTTTAGATAAATCTTTACAACCACAAGTAGTAATACTTTGAAATATGACTATTGGATGAACTATAAATAAACTAGAAAATTTAGCTGATACATTACAAGTTTGTAGTGATTCTTGAGCTAAGAAAATATTATTACCAATGAGTTCAGCAGGTGATTTATGAACAGTCCCATCAGAACTTATAGCTAAATTCCAAATAATATTTTATAGCAATCCTCAGGATGCAGTTTTTAAAGCTTTAGGGGTTAATTAGTAAAAAACATCCAAAAATTTGACAAAAGAAATACAAATATGATAAACTTGAAAGGTACTGTTTTTATTTTTGTATTTTTTTGTTTTATGAAATGACACCAAAAGAATTTTAATAAGCTAAGAGCTTGTAGATATTATAATACATATTATTATAATAAAAATTATTTAAATGAAGATAATTTTTCTGAATTTATAATATTAATTGAAAATATTGATATAAATAAAATTAGATTCAAAGAAAAAAAAGAATTATTAAAGGTATTAGAATATATATTTCAAAAATATAGGTTATATCAAATAAAATCAAATTATTTATGCTGATTTACATTTATAAATAAATATTGTCCTTTTTTAATATCAGAAAGAGAATATATTATATTAGAGTATATTTTAAGATTAAAAGAACAACTTTGATGATATTATATGAAACATTATAATATATACCATAATATTGCATTAAATTATATTGAAAATTGTAAAAGATATTTATATTTTCATAAAATATTAAGATATGATAATGAAAGAAAAGTAGAAAATATAGATCCAAGATTCTTTACTTTTCCTTGAGATTTCAAAATGAATGAAAAATTAAGAATTGAAAATATGTATTATAAAAATATTATTAAATAATAATTCAAAAACCACTCTCAAATTTCACAGAACCACATACAAATAAACCAAATCAATATTAAGGAAAGTCTGAAAAAGTCACATCTATAAAAAAATAATCTTTTTTGCTAAAATTTGTTTAAAAATTTTTCCCTATACTAAGGTATAAGTAAAAATTATTTGCACAAATTTTATCTAAAAAATCTTAATTTTTTTCTTACGAAGGACTTTTTCAGACTTTTCTTAACCAAACACTACAGAATTTTTTTTACTATCCAGTATATAAAATAATCATAATAAAATCTATATTTTCATAATATACAAAAGGATTTAGTTTTAATATTTTATTCGTATTGTATATTGTAGTTTCGTTTTTTTTCATTTTTTTCTAAAAATTAAGTTCTAAATCTTTAGGTTTTTCTCGTTTGGACGATTTCTAGAAGCTCTAGCTAAAATTCTAGGTTTGTGATTTCTATTCGCCCTACATTATCATTGTAGGGCGAGTATGTTTAATTTTCTCCAACTAAATTATCAACAATAAACACTCAATCTTCATATCTTCAATTTCTAATTTCTGTATGTGTATATTCTTTTAAATATCTTTTTACCATAGTTTGAGAAAGTCCAGTAATTAACATTGTTTTTATTAGTTCAAACAATAAATTTACTTCTTCTAAGTGTTCTTGTGAGTTAAATAAGTTTTGCATAATTTTTAGGTAACAAAATAAAGAGCAGTTTTTAAATGCTCTTTTAAATAAGGTGTAACCGATTTTAGATTTTAATAAATATTATTACCATAATTTTCTCTTGGTGTTATATTAAAAGTTTCTTCTTTTCAAGTAAAATTATAATAATTTTTACATTCAGGACAATCAGCATAATTATCATTAATACCTCTTGGAATTATCCTTATTAAATTTTTTTCTTTATCCCAACATCTAGAACAGAATGGTCAATTATCTCAATTATAATATGCATTATTTTTGTATGTTATTTTTTCTGTAATTGATAAATCTTCTTTTAATTTTTTATTTTTTTCTTTTAGTTCTGATATTTCACTTTGCATCTCTAAAAGTTGTTGTTGCAGTTCTAGAATCATTTGGTATTCTTTTATCTTTCCAGCTTCATTTAAAGTTTTTCAAATTTCTTTTATATCTTTAATTCAAATCATAAGAATATTATTAAATAATAAATTTATATAATAATATTCTTATATTAATAAAATGCAAATTCAGGATTTTACACTTTCCCTATTCAATCACCATCTGGTTCAGATGTTCTTCTATAAACTCCACCATTTTTTTATTTTTTGGAAAAAAATAAAAAAATGCACTTCGTAGCTAATATATTTCGTAATGAAATGAAGAAATATTAGCGTAGAATGTGCAATAAATCGTTTTATAATAATAAAAGTTGAATAGAATA
>CAZJHB010000007.1:0-21192 GCA_964545685.1 uncultured Candidatus Peribacteria bacterium
TCATCATAGAAAAATCTTTCTATCTTATCTCAATTATATTGTGGTTGATTTACTTTATCGTAATTTACTCAAGTTAATCTTCATAGTGAATCATAAGTATAACTATCTGTTCAGTCATCTTCAATATTTCATTGTGTATTATATGTATAATCGTAGTTTCATAGACTTGCTAATCTTAGTAGTTCATCATAGCTATAATTTGTAGTTACTCAGTTTCATAATGTTTCTGATAGTTTTGTTAGACTGTTGTAACTATAATCTGCAATACTATCTGTACTATTTTTTACTGATAATAATCTATTAGCTATATCATAAGTGTATTTTATATCGTTTATACTTGTAACATTTCAATTTACATCATAAGTATAATCAATTACTTCATTTGAATTAGTTTCTGAGATTAGATTATTCAAACTATCATAATCAAAACTTACATCATTTCATAGATTATCTGTTCAGCTTATTAATCTTCCTAGTTCATCATAAGTATATGTTTCACTAGTTGCTCATAATATTCATGTAGCTGTTTGGATTGTTCTAGATGTTAGTCTATTTAATGAATCATAGTTATTTGTTACTATTGTTCCATTTGGATCAGTTCTTTTGATTAAATTTCAAGATATATCATATTCCTGAGTTAAAATATTTCAATCAGGATAAGTTTGGCTGATTAATCTATTTAAATTATCATAAGTATATGTTGTGATATTACCATTAGCATCTGTTAATTTTGTTAGATTTCAGTTTATATCATATTCATATGAAGTAGTTTGTGTTTCTGTAGTTTCTTGTAGTAAATTTCAAGTATAATCGTAACTATATGTTATAACTACTCCATCTTTAGCTGTTTTTGATACAACAATGAAAACTAAAAGTTTTTTAGTTTTCATTGTTTTTTATTTAGTAATTAGATTCTTTTTTTAAAATATACAAAACTTATTACAAACTCTTTTTCTGTTTTAATCTTAAATAAAATTTAACCTTTATAAGTATAAAAACTAATATATATCCACCAAATCAATAATATAATTTGTTTAATCAAGTCAAATTACATTCTCAAAAATCTCATAAAGCTTTATAACATATTGGTAATTTAATTCACCATACTCCAATTAAATATTTAAAATCAAAAAATATTAATACAAAAATACATAAAGTTATCAAAAGTGAATAATAATTTTTATTATTTCATTGTAATTTATATTCTATTATTAAACATAAACAAAACAACAATATTATTATGAATATCATATTTTCATTAGTTAATTAATAAAAAGTTTTCATTATTCATGGATTTGATGAATCTCCATCATAAATTCCATATTTTAAAAAACTTGAACCTATAGTCCATATATTTTTTGTTGGAGCTCGTACTGAATTAAAAGAATAATGATTTAAAAGTTTTTCTGCTATAGAATCAGAATTTGAATTATCTCATGCATGGCAAGAATATATAGTTAAATCCGTATTTTCCAAATTTTTTTGTTGAACACTAGTTTGAGTATCATTATTAAGATTAGTTGCATTAATAAAAGCATTTTTATATTCATCATTATAAAATAATCATATAAATATACTATTAGTTACAAAAGAATCAAGTGATATTGATTGTCAATTGTCTGAACCATGTCATATATAAATTATTTGTTCTCTTTGTTTTTCATTTATTGCATTATCAAAATCAGAAAAATTATCCACTATTTTTATATCAAAATCAACATTTTTTAATTCAGTATTTAATAAAGTATTAAACATTGTACGAATATAACTACCTTCATAATTTGTTATATATCCATTATTATCAAAAATAGGATATTTTCAATCAAAATCAAGTCACAAAATCATCAATGTCTTACTCAACCCCACCCTATCCACAAACATCACCCCATTATTTCCAACATACGCATACAAATTAACATCATCAGCTACATCTATCGGATCTCTATTTATAAATCTACCTAAATCTGGTGAATAGTACCTTGCTCTGTTATAATACAATTGTATCTCTGCATCATATTCTCTACCAGTGTATAATCTCGTATTTCATATCTTTCACTTACCATTGTATCTCTTATACCTAATATTGTCAATAACAATTTCATCACTATTTCAAGTATCCGCTTCACTTCATTTAGCTTTCTTGATATTTAGTGACTTCTTACTTTGTGCTGTTGTTACTGCTTCTACATTGTTTACACTTGCATAAGCTACTCAGAATGCATCGTATTCGTATTGTTCTACAATTAATCAAGCTGTATCTGTAATTTTAATAATTGAACCAAGATGATTTTTTTCGTAATAATATTGTTCTACAGTATTATTTATTTCATCAGCGATAATTACTGATAAAATATCATCCATTTCATTACTATATATATTCTCTCTTGTTTCTGTTAATATCATTTCACTTCAAGAAAAACTATATATTTTTTCTTCTACTGCATTTTGTCCTGCATAAACATAATTTATTTGTTTATCTTGTGTCTTCTTTTCTATTCTCCTACCTAAAATATCATACTCAAACTCTACTATTATTTCTTCTGGAATTACTTCTGTTATTACATCATTTTCATCTACTACTAATACTTCATTTTGTACTACTTTAACTAACCTGTTTTTATAATCATAAAAATACTGATTAATATCATCTTTTATCAAATTTCAATTATTATCATACTCATATGTAAACTCTTTTTTAACTTCATCATTTTTATTTAAACTTTGAAGTTTTGTATATTGGTTTAGTAAATTTGTATTATAAGTAATAGAATTCCTTTCTTTTTCTTCTTGTGTTGTTGCTGTTTCACATACATTTACTTTTCTTTCTATTGTTTTAGTTTTACCATTCGGTAATGTCACATCTTCTACTACTGTTTCTTCTGTACAAGTTTCTGTTGAAACCTCCTTCAAAGTATAGCTTTCACTACTCGTTCTATTACCTAGATTATCATAATAAAATCTTTCTATCTTATCTCAATTGTATTGTGGTTGGTTTACTTTGTCATAGTTTACTCATGTTAATCTTCATAGTGTATCATAAGTATAGCTATCTGTTCAATCATTCACAATATTTCATTGTGTATTATATGTATAATCGTAGTTTCATAGACTTGCTAATCTTAGTAATTCATCATAGCTATAATTTGTAGTTACTCAGTTTCATAGTGTGTCTGATAATTTTGTTAGACTAGTGTAACTATAATTTGCAATACTATCTGTACCATTACTTACTGATAATAATCTATTTGCTATATCATAAGTGTAGTTTACAGAATAACTTTCTGCTCCCTCTCCTGTAGGAGAGGGTTGGGGTGAGGTTATACTTGTAATGTTTCAATTAACATCATAACTATAGTTTACTATCTCATTTGAATTTGTTTCTGATATCAAATTATTCAAACTATCATAATCAAAACTTACATCATTTCATAGATTATCTGTTCAGCTAATTAGTCTACCTAATTCATCATAAGTATATGTTTCACTAGTTGCTCAAAGTACTCATGTAGCTGTTTGGATTGTTCTAGATGTTAGTCTATTTAAACTATCATAGTTATTTATAACTATTGTTCCATTTGGATCTGTTCTTTTGGTCAGATTTCAAGATATATCATATTCTTGAGTTAGAATATTTCAATCATTATAAGTTTGTTTGATTAATCTATTTAAATTATCATATTCATATAGTGTGATATTACTGTTAGCATCTGTTAACTTTACCATATTTCAGTTTATATCATACTCATAAGCTGTAGTTTGAGTTCATGTTGTTTCTTGTAGTAGATTTCAAGTATAATCATAACTATATGTTGTTACTGTTAAGTCTTTCGCTGTTTTAGATACAACTTGATTTAGATTATTATATGTGTAACTAATAGTTTCATTAAGACTATTTGTTTCACTTATTAATCTACCATCATTATCATAATCATAATTTGTTGTAATACTTATTCAACCTGTTCAAGTTATAGTTCTTGATAATAATTTATCATTTTTGTTATATGTATTTGTAATAATATTTCATAAATTATCTGTAACTTGTGATAATCTATTGAATTCATCATATTCAAATTCATTTAATCAAGAATTAGCATCAATAATTTTTACTATATTTCAAACAGCATCATAATAGATTTTATTTGTAATATTATTATTATTTTCTAAATCATATTTAGTATTTGACGTATTTCTATTTAACAAATCATAAGTATTTGATTCTTTTTGTAATAATACTCAACTACCACTATATATATTTGTTTCTAAAGTATTTCCTGCTTTATCATAAGTTAAAGTTGTATATACTCAATTATCTAATGTTTGTTTAACTATTCTATCATACAAATCATATTCAAATAATATTTCAGAATTAGCCTGCCCCGACTTTAGCGGGGGATTGATTTGTTTAGTTAATCTATTATTTTCATCATAAACATAACTAGTAACCATATTTCCACTTCAAGTAATAACACTCTTACTTGTTATATTTCATTCTTCATTATAAGCAAACTGTATTGTTGCATTATTTCAATCTGTTATTTCAGTAATATTGCTATTATTATCATAACTTACAACAGTTATTTTTTGAGTTGAATTATCTATATCTTTTGTAACTTTAGTAGGATTATCAAGAATATTATATTCATAACTTGTTGTTACTTTTGATAAATCTCATAAAATTATAGATTCATTAACTTTTTTATTTAATTTGTTATAATTATATTCTGATACAATTCATTCTGGAGTTGTTAATGTTTTCAATAAATTAAAATCATCATAACTTAGATTAGTTATATTTCATTCTCCATCTGTAATACTTGTTATATTTCATTTTGTATCATAAATATATTGAGTAGTAATCTGTTCTACTCCCTCTCCTGTAGGAGAGGGTTGGGGTGAGGTCTTAATTGTTTTAGTTAAATTTCAATCTGTATATTCAAAACTTGAGATATTTCAATTTGCATCAGTATTATTTATTAATTCTCAATTTGAATTATATTCATAAGTTTCAACTATAGTTTGTACATTTCAATCAAAATCTTCTACTCATATTATTTCTTTTTCTATGATATTTCAATTAACATCTAGTGTAAAATTAACGATTGCTCAATTTGGAGATACTATTTGAATTGGTTTATTGAAATCTAAATTATAAGTGTAGCTTGTAACTATATCATCATTAGAATCTGATAAATTCATATCAGCTTTTTGTCTTTTTTCTATCATATTATGATTAGAATCATATTTATAGCTATATCAATTACCTAATGGTAATATTTCTTTTGTGATATAGTTGTCAGTATCATATTCATAAGTATATAGACTATTTCATGTTGTTTTAACTACTAATTTTGAAGTAGTATTTCAGTTAGTATCGTAAGTATATATTACATTATTTCATTCTCTATCAATTACAGAATTTTCAATAATATTATCATCTACATCTGTTGTATATGTATAGTAAATACTTTCTGTTCAATATTTTTGAAATGATACTCTATCAGATTCATCATATGTATTTTCTACATAAATATTATTTTCTGAATCTATTAATTTTATTATATTGTGAGCTAATTTTTCAGTATCTGAAATTGAATAAGTAAAATTGATTTCTTTACTATCTGTTCAATTTGTTAATCTAATAGTATGTAAATCAAATTCACTTCAATCTATTTCTCATGCTCAATAATATACAAATTCTACTTTATCTCAATTAAAATCAGTTATTGTATCTAATTTTCAATCTGTATTGTATGTAAAAGTATATTCTCTATTATTTGAATCTGCTATAGTTTCTAAATTTCAATCAGTGTTATATGTAAAACTAAAAGTGTTAGTAAAATTATCATTTATTGATTCTAGTTTCAAATCTGAATTAAAAATATATGTTTTTGAATTATTAAATATTACATTATATTTTCAATCTACTAATGAAAGTTGTGCATTATATACTGAATTATAATCAAATCATGTTCAATTATTTACAAATTCAATTACTCATAATTCTCAGTTATAATAATATATATTTCAATCAAATTGTTCTTCTAAATATTGATTATATGTGTGGTCAAAATTATATCCAAGAATTCATTCATAATTTACTTTACTTTTATAATTTACTCATAGTGAAAAAGGAAATCATTTAGAGTTATGTTGCATTACTATATTATCATAGTTAAATTCTCATTTACTTAGATTAATTGGATCTCATTCTGTTTCAGAAGTAGTGATTGAAGCAGTATATTCAGCAAGTCTTCTAAAATAATCTTTATATGTTTCTCAAGGTAGTATAGTAAATGAAAAATGAGCAAGTTCTGAATTATAAAGTCATAAATCATATTTATTATAATCTAAAATAAAAGAACCACTCCAATCAAAATCTTTTATATGAGATTGCCGTCCTGTACCTATTCATCAAGAAATTCAATAATATGAATTACAAGTATATTTGATTATATATTTATCATCTTGAATAAGAACATCAACTAGATTACAAGTGTTTCACATTATTCTACTTCAATAAACCCGACTTCCTCAGCATCATCAAGATGTTTTAGTACTTGATTGTTGACTAGTATAAACTAGATTTCAATTTTCACCTTTTAAATTTAAAAGAACACGATAATATGGTCTTGTACAATTTGTAATTCAAACTATACTTATATCAGTAATATCTCTCAAATCTACATCTCAATTAAACAACTCAACTGAACTTACTTCTGGAGTAATAGTTGGATTATCTTCATCTCAAACTAATTCTACTTTAAAATATACTTTATGATTAAAGGCTACTCAAAATAAACTTATCAAATCTATATCAACATTTCAAGATAATTTTGATTTTTCTAATTCAATAAATTCTGAATTATCATCACTTAAATAAAAATTATAATCTGTTCAAGTTGGTAAAATTTCATCAACATTTACTCTAATAAACTCTAATCAATTATCTAAAGATATTTCATTACTTGTATAGTTTTTTCAATATAAATACAAATTATTATCTGTTCAATCTTTTTTAAGTTTATAATATCTATACATTCAATTATCATATAAATAATGATAAATATAATCAATGTCATCATCTTTATAAGAACCAAATTTATTAGAAACTACTGTTTCTTCAAATGTTATTTTATTTATTTTATATATGAGTCTATTACTATCATCCCGTCAAGAAAAATATAAATTTACATTATCTTCAAATAAAAAATAATTATACATTTTATTATTTAATAAAATTCCTCAAGTAGTTAAATCACTTCCATCATTATTAATTTTATATAAATATCATTGATTAAATTCATCAGTATATAAAAGATAATTATCTAAAAATACAAACAAATGAGGCATCATCATCATTCACATATCATCATATTTTTCAAATATCTTAATTCACCCACTTCAATCTTTATTAATTTTATATACAGAAAATATTGGATATTCATCTATTAATAAATATAAAAAATCTAAATCATCATGTAAATACATAGAATATCAACTAGTTATATTACTTAATTTAATTCATCATGTATTTATTTCTGTTCAATCTTTTTTAATTTTATAGTAATTATTATTATCTTCATAATTCATATAATAAAGATAATCTCACTCTATTAATTGTGGATAAGAATTTGAATCAATTATTTTTGTTCATCAAGTTGAAGCTTCACTTCAATCTTTTTTAATTCTATATGTTTTCCGATTATCATTATAATTTCTATAATAAATATAATCATCTTCTGTAAATATTGGATATGCATAGTTTGAATCTATTACTTTTGTTCATCATGTATTTACTTCACTTCAATCTTTTTTGATTCTATATAGTTTATAATTATCATTATTATTTTGATAATAAATATAATCTCATTCTATAAATTGAGGATTAGTATTTGAATTAATTATTTTTATTCATCAAGTTAATACTTCACTTCAATCATTTTTGATTCTATATAATTTCCGAGCATCATTATAATTTCTATAATAAAAATAATCTCATTCTATAAATGTTGGATATGCATAATTTGAATCTATTACTTTAGTTCATTCATAATTTAAATCACTTCAATCTATTGCTTTTTTATATAACTTATAGTTATCATTACTATTTCTATAATAAACATATAAATCATCTTCATATAAAATACTTCATGGTAAATCTATTATTTTTTCTCAAACTATTTCATCAAATTTCAAATCAATATCATATTTTCAAAGAGAAGTTTTTATATATTCATCAGTAGAATAATTATTAGTAGAAAAACTTGAAAATATGTCATCATAAGGATAATCTATTAAGTCAATATATTCTCAAGACTCAAAATATAGAGAATCAAAATTTCTTGAATCTCTAAAAATTAATTTTGGAAAATTAATATAATCTGTACTTGGAGTAAATATAAAATTTTGATTAATTTCTAATCTATAAAATTTATCACCTACTTTTTTATCTAAAAAGTATATATAAGTATCATCTATATTAAAATAAGTAAAATCTTCAAATCTTTCAAATAATCATAAATTATTTTCATTTATATAAAATCAAGTTGAATATTCTATTAAATTCTCTTCTACAATATTTTCAATATTGTCTTCCTCAACTACATAATTAATCAAATTATAGTTACTAGTCACATTCCCTACTAAATCATCATAACTAATTCCTCAGCTATAAGATAATTCCTTACTAACTAATCAACTAACAAAAGCAGCAGAATGAGATGTTCAACTTACATTTCCATAACCACCATTCAATCCAGTCGTATAAATATCAACTCAAGGTGCATACAAACTTACTCAAGTTCAATAATTTGAAAAACTTGCTTTTTCACTTAAGTTATCTATTGCTCAAATAGTAATAACATCTGAACATGATGCTGGTATCATATTATCAATAGATGTATTATTATTACCTGCTGATGTAACTATATAAATTCAGTTAGCTTTTGCATCAGTAATAGCGTCACAAATTGGATTATTTTCTACACTACCAATTCAACCAAAACTCATATTTATAACTTTGATTCAATTAACTTTTGCATAATCTATTGCTTCAAGTATATCATAGCTAGTACCTAATCAATCTACATCAAGCACTTTCAAACCCACCAAATCTGAATTAGAATTAACTCAATAAACTCAAGTTGCATTAACTTCTGCTCAGATGATTCATGCAACTTGTGTACCATGTCAATTATCATCCATAGCATCACTATCTTCATTTACAAAATCATAAGATAATGTTGTATTATAATTATCATCTAAATCTATGTGTGTATAATCAATACCTGTATCAAGAATTGCCACATTTATCTTATTTTTACTACTCAATTCTTCTTGAAATAAATCAGCTCCTAAATAACTCATTCACCACATATTATCTACCAACTCTCATGATAAATATTGCGTAGATGATGATTCAACTATTTCTGGTTCTACTATATCATATCATCAAATAATAGTTGGTAAAATTCCATTATCAATATCATTAACATAAGCTACTAATAAATCACTATTATGTGGAATCTTTATCATATAATTCCCATTACCATAATCTTTAACCTTTATTTTCTTATCTAACAAAGTATAAGAACTTTCAACATCTTCAAAAAAATCATCAGATTTAATTAAAAATCTATAATTATTCTTCTGTTTCACCGTACTTTTTATCTTATCAACTTTTTTTTGATTATATTTCTCACTTAATATAATCTTTTTATCATTATTTGCATACGATAAATTAATTCATCACACACTAATAATAATCAATAATAATATTAGGAATAGTCTGATATATCTTTTCATAATGAAAAAAAAAAGAAATAAATAATATATAATAATTATGTACAAATGTTTTGCCACCGTGTCCTTAATAACTTTATGCGAAAAAGGAATACATCTCTAACAAAAACGTTTCCATTTAATCTTTACATAAAAAAGCATAGCTAGTGATATTAAATCAGTGCTATGCTTCCTTAAGAACAATCTATTTTTATGATTTTCATAAAATATATTTAAATAATAAAATATAATCTTAATATAATCTTTTCAATCAAAAAGTAAAGTTTATTTTTTATATTATTTAAGCTAAAAACAATAAAAACTTATATTATACTCATCCAATATTAATTCTATATTAATTTTTTTGAAAAAAGTTAATTTTTTTAGAAATTTCAACATTATTAATCTGTTCAAATACCTTATTTTATAATATCATACATTATATTAAATATTTTTTCTACTATAAAAAACAAAAAAACCTAATTGACTTTTATATATATTATATATAATATAAAATAAGATTTATAATTAAAAGAATGCATGTCAACGATATATAATATTTCTGAAAAACCCACTTTTGATTTACAAGATATAGAGTTAATTTACTTTGACCCAAAAGAAAGAATTTTACTTTTTAGAACTACTGATATATACCATTTTGATAAAGTCTACGGAAATGTATGTATTAGATCTAGAGTAATGAGACCTGAAAAAGAAGAATTCAAACTAGTTAAGAATATTGCATCTGCAATTATAGATGCTTGATATTATGGTTATATACACTGAAAAATAGAATTAACAGAAGCATGAGTTGAACTGTGTAGTAACACAAAAGATTTAAATAGTATAATAGATAAGTTTAAATGATGTCAACAGATTTTTCTATTCCAGTCAATGGCATGAAACTATTATAATTGATCTAATAATAACCCAGACTTGGTACCTGATATTATATTTACTTTATAAAAATGTAAAAAATGACTGAATTTGATAAAATTTATAAAAGTATAGTAGAAGATATATATAAAAATTGAATAGAAGAATATAATGAGAGAACATGATATAAGACAAAAATAAAAACTTGAATACATATAGACTTAGATGTATCAGAATTTCCTTTGCTAACTCTTAGAAAAATACCTCTAAGATTATTTGTTGCAGAACAGATATGGTATTTAAGATGAGAGAAAGAATTAGATTTTTTTCAAAAGTTTTCTAAAATATGGGATGATTTCAAAGAAGATGATAACACTGTAGAAAGCTGATATTGATATAGATGGAGAAACTGATTTAAAAAAGATCAAATTGCTTGATTAGTAAATATGTTGAAAAATGAACCTTCAAGTCGCCAATGAGTAGTAATTACATGGGATCCAAATAGTGATTGATTGGATAATCCAAAAAAGAAAAATTTTCCTTGTGTACCTATGTGGGTAGCTAATATAGTAAATTGAAAACTTAATCTACATATAGTATTTAGATCAAATGATGTAATGCTAGGTTTACCACATGATGTTGCTTGATTTGCACTATTATTACATATTTTAGCACAAGAAGTATGAGTAGAACCTTGATTTTTACATTATACAATATCTCACTGACATATATATGAAAATCACTATAAACAAGCAGAAGAGTTAATATCAAGAAGTCATGAACACAAAAAAGTAAAATTAGAATTACCAGAAAATGTTTACAAAAAGATTTATGATGAATGAGAAGAAACGGTAAAAGAGATTTTTGAAAATTTAAAATCTCAGTATGAACCACTTGAATCTTTATGAAAAATGCAAATTGCTTTATAAATATTTTTACTACTAAATAAAAAAATATGAAATTATATTTAGGTTGTTCACTTACACATTCTAAAAAAGAATATCATAAAAAAATTTCTGAATTGAGAGATAAATTAAGAAAAGATTATATTGTATTTGATTTTATTGGACTCATTAAATGAACTAATGAAACTGTTTATAATAATGATAGAAACTGTGTAAAAACAAGTGATATAATAATAGTTGATTGTTCATATCCATCAACTTGATTAGGTTATGAAATATGAATGGCAGTAGAACTATGAAAACCTGTTTTAGCTTTTGCAAAAAACAAAGCATTAGTATCAAGATTGATTCTTTGAATAACTAAACCAAATTTTTCATTTGAAAGATTTTCAGATTTTGATGATTTATATAATAAAATAATTAAAAGGTTAAAAAAAATAAACATATAAAACTTGATAAAACCTTACTAATATAGTAAAATAATATTAATAATTAATAATTAAAAATAAAATGATAATAAATAATAAAATAAAACAAATTAGTTGAACTCTTATTCCTACAGTAATAGATAAATGACCAAGCTGAGAAAGAGCTTATGATATATATTCAAGATTATTAGAAGATAGAGTTGTTTTTTTATGAGATGCAATTGATAGTAGTGTAGCAAATACAGTAATAGCTCAACTTTTATTTTTAGAAAAACAAAATCCAAAAGCTCCAATTACTATGTATGTTAATTCTCCTTGATGACATGTAACTGCTTGACTAGCTATTTATGATACAATGCAATATATTTCTTGTCCAGTTACAACTGTATCAATTTGATTATCAGCATCAATGGGTTCAATAATTCTTGCTTGAGGTGAAAAATGAAAAAGATATGCTTTACCTCACTCTGAAATTATGATCCATCAACCTCTTTGATGAGCTGAATGACAAGCAACTGATATTCGCTTAGCAGCGGAACATATTATAAGAACTTGAGATAGATTATATAATATTCTTTCTAAACATACATGAAAAGATATAAAAACAGTTGAAAAAGATTGTGATAGAGATAATTTTATGACAGCTGAAGAAGCTTTAGAATATTGATTAATTGATAAGATAATTAGAAATAAATAAATTTGAATTTTAATAAAAAAAATTAGATACTAATGATAGTATCTAATTTTTTTATGATATCTGTTTTTTATTAAAATTGAACAAAATAATTAACTTTTTCATAAGTGAATTTAATCCCACTTTTATTAAATTTTTACTCTTACTTTTACGTTTTGCTTCATACATTCTTTTATCTGCTATTGTAATTAAATATCTCAATCAATAAGTATTATCTACTTTATGTGATTGTTTTTTTGTTTCTACACTAAAATTATCACATTGTTTTAAATCAATAATATTTGAATATCAATAAGAAAAAGAAAAATTTTTTAAAATATTAACTATATCAATATTCTTCTTCTCTTGGATATTATAATCATTAATCATATTATCTAAATCATTATAATATCAACTATTAATTCAATCTATAATTATTCAATTTTTTAAAAATGCTTTAAACGTTTCAATAGAAGAATCAATATTATCTAAAGTTGAATAAATAATAAATTCATCTCATCAAGACCTAAATACTACATTTTCATTACCATTGAAAAAATATGATAAATAAATTGAAAATATTCTTAACATTATATCTCAATAAGCATGTCAAAAAGTATCATTCTTAATCTTAAAATCATTTAAATCAATAATTATAACATTGAAATTTTTTCATTCATTTATAAATTCATTTCATGTTTCAACTAATGAATGTCTATTTTTTAATTTTGTTAAACAATCATATTCTTGTCATGTTATAATTACTTTTATTAATCATAAAAATTGTTTTCTATATTTTAAGTAATCTTCCATAATATCAGTCAAAATATTGCTATCATTAAAAATTATTTTTGATAATTCTATAACATGATTTTTACATATATCTATATTTTCACTTTCTAAAATCTCAATTATTTTTTTTGATATTTTTCAAACTTCTGTTGTTATATCTACTACATTTAATAAATTATTATCTCATTTATTTACAAAATCTATAATATTTTTTCATGAAGTACTTAATTTTTCTTCTTGTTCTTCTGTAAATTCATTACTAGATAATAAATTATTAGCTAAATCATTATTTAATAAATCTCCTATAAATACTGTGCTTTTTTGTTTTTTATACATATTTTCTTTCTTTTTAATTAATAATAAAAATTATTTACAAATGATAATCTTAATTTCCTACTTTAAAAATATAAGTAAAACCACTTGCTTTGTAGTAATTGTAAAAAAAAGTAATAAAAATCAAGAAATTAAATAAAATGATGTTAGAAAGTAAAAATTAATTGTATAAATTTGAGAAAAATTAAAAATTAAACCCTATACTTTTAAAAAGTAAGGGCTTATTTTATTTTTTTCTGTTTCAAATATAATTAACTAAAAAATCTAATTTCTCTGATTTTAATTCACTAATAATTTTTAAACTATCATTAATCAAATTTTTCAAATATTCTTTTGTTTTTTCTATTCACATAAAAAATATAAATCATTTTTGTTCTCATCAAACTGATTTTCATGTTTCTTCAAAATTACCTTCTACATCAAGTAAATCATCTTTTATTTGAAAAGCTAAACCTATTTTTTCTCAAAATTCTTTATATTTTTCATAATTTTTTTTATTATTTGATAATAAAATTCATCAAATAATAGAAATTTTTATTAATGCTCATGTTTTTTTATTATGTAATCTAATTAAATGCTCTAAATTTAATTCATAGTAATTCTTTTCAAAATACATATCATCAATTTGTCATCCAATCATTCATTTAAATCAAACAGATTCTCAAAAATATTTAATTAAACTAACGTTTCAAATTTCAGATAATATTTCAAATGATAAAGAATTTAATAAATCTCAAACTAATACTGCTTCATACTCACTAAATTTTTTCCATACAGTTAATTCTCATCTTCTATATTCATCATTATCCATACAAGGTAAATCATCATGAATCAAACTATAAGCATGTAATAATTCTAAAGCAATACAAAATTTAATTATATCATCATTAGAATTTAACTCTTTTAGAGATTTTTTAGAAAAAATTAAATAAAATTCCATTGCAAAAATAGATCTGACTTTTTTTCATCATTTTATACTATAAAAAACAATATCCTTAAATCTTTCAAGTCAAGGGTTAGTTATATTATTCTCAAAATATTTTTCTAAATATATAAAAATAGAATTTTCTATATATTGTTTATATTCTAAATACCAATTAGGTAACATTAATTATATTTTTAATATGTAATTTTTTTTATCTTTATTTCCCAAAATTTCTTTTACTCTTATTAAAAGAATCAATTGCTTTATCTAATTCTTCTTCTGAAAACTCAGGCCATTTTTTATCTGTAAAATAATATTCACTATAAGCAGATTTATAAAGCAAAAATCAGGAATGTCTTATATCTCCTCAAGTTCTAATTATCAAGTCAGGATTTGGAAATTTTCATGTATCCAAATAATCTAAAAAATTTTTTTCATTTAATTTTTCAATATCTCATCACTGCGATATAAATTTTTTGATTCCTCTAATTATTTCATCTTGTCATCAATAAACAAGTGCAACTATTAATGTAATTCAATTATTATCTTTTGTTATTTTCTTAACTTTTGCTAAAATATCTTGAGATTTTTGTGGTAACTTAGATAAATCTCAAATAGTATCAAATCTTAATCATTTTTGAATCATTTTATCAAGAAAAGATTCAATATTATTAATCAATTTTATAATTCATTCTATTTCATCTTTTTTTCTATTAATTAGGTTTTCTGTAGATAAAGCCCAAAGAGTTAAATATTTTACTCATATTTTATCTGCATATTCAGTAATTTTATCAACATTATTTGCTCAAGCTTTATGTCAAGCTACTACTGGAAGTAATTTACTTTTTGCCCATCTACGATTTCAATCCATTATTATTCCAATATGATTTGGTATATTATTCATAGTTTAGATTTTTTATATTTTCTTAAATTTCTCAAGATCATGCACGTTCTAATTGTTGTTGTTGATCATATACAGAACAAGCATCAATAATAGATCAAAGTTTTCACATCATAATTTGAGGTAATCAAGAAAAGTTTTGTCATATCCTATGATCAGTAACTCTATCTTGAGGAAAATTATAAGTTCTTATTTTTTCACTTCTATCTCAACTACCTACTTGAGCTAATCTTTTTTCTCACATTTCTTTAGCTCTTTTTTCTTCTTCATATGCATATAATTTTGACCTAAGAATTGAAAAAGCTTTTTCTCTATTTTTATGTTGTGATCTTCAATCTTGACAAAAAACTGTTATTCAACTAGGTATATGTTTTAAATTAACTGCTGAATCTGTTTTATTTACATGTTGTCATCAAGCACCGGATGCTCTACAAAAACTCATTTCAATATCTTCATCTTTAATTTCAACATCTATATCATCTACTTCTGGCATAATTGCAACTGTTACAGCAGAAGTATGTACTCTTCATTTACTTTCAGTTTCAGGAATTCTTTGTACTCTATGAACTCATGATTCATATTTAAATCTTGAATATGCTCATTCTCACTTTACTTCAAAAATCATTTCTTTTATTCAACCTGTATCTGGTGCTGTTTGTTCAGTTATTTCAGTTTTATATCATTCTTCGTTAGCAAAAGTAATATATGCTCTAGCTAATTCTCATGCAAATAAAGCAGCTTCATCTCAACCAGTTCATGCTCTTATTTCTACTATAATGTTTTTATCATCATTTTCATCTTTTGGAAGTAAAGCAATTTTTAATTTTTCTTCCAAATCTTCTATTTTTGCTTCTCATTCTTTAATTTCTTCTTTTAATAAATCTCTCATTTCATCATCTTTTTCGTCTTTTAACATTTCTTTATTATCAACCAATGCTAAAATAAAAATTTTATAATCTTTATAAAGATTTACAGCTTCTTCTAATTGTTTCTTTCTAGAACCAATATTTCTTACTTTTTTTTGATCTTTAAAAACATCTGGATTCATTAACTCTTGTTCTAAATTTTCATATTCAGTTAACAAGTTATCTAAATTAAATTTCATATAATTCTCTTAATTAATTTATAACATTATCTATTTTAAAAGTATTTTTAAATAAATCAAATTTATATGGCTTTTTTTATCAACTATAAAATAACAAAAAAATGAATATCTATATCACTAAACTATCTACATTAGTCAATTTAGCAAACTCTCATCACATTTTAACTAATTCTTTATAACTACCAGCTTCAACTATTCTTCAATGTTTCAAAACAAAAATTCTATCTACATGTTTTATTGTGGATAATCTATGAGCTATAATAATAGATGTTCTTCATTTCATTAAATTATCTAAAGCTTTTTGTATTAATTTCTCTGTTTTATTATCTAATGCAGATGTTGCTTCATCTAATATTAATATCTTAGGATTTTTTAAAAATAATCTTGCAATTGAAAGTCTTTGTTTTTCTCATCAACTAAGTTTTAAACCTCTTTCTCAAATAACTGAATCTAGTCATTTTTCCAAATCAAATACAAAGTTAGCTTCTGCCTTATTTAAAACATCTTTTAAATCATTTTTTGTTGCTTTTGAATTAGCAAACATTAGATTTTCTCTTATAGATAAGTTAAATAAACTATTATCTTGAGATACTACTCAAATATTTTTTCTTAAACTTTTTAAATTTATATTTTTTATATTTACTCAATCAAGCTTTATTTCTCATTTTTTAATTTCCCAAAATCTAAGAATTAAATTAACAATTGTGGATTTTCAAGCTCATGTATTTCCAACAAAAGCTATTTTTTCTCAAGATTTTAAATTAAATGAAATATCTTTTAAAACTTCTTTTTTTCAATATCAAAAATTAACATCTTTAAATTCTATTTTTCATTTAATATCTTTAATTTTTTTTCATTTATTATTTTTATATTCAGATTCAAGATGCTCAAATTCTTTATAAAAAGTTCAAATAGCGGTTAAGTATTGTTGAATATTTCTTAATCTAGAAAATAAACTTCAAAGGGGAAAGTAAAGCCGACCAATATATGAAAAAAATAAGAATAATGTAGCAAAATTTATTTGTCAGTTAAAAACAAAATATACTCAAAATCACAATACTAAAAACCTTGAAGCCATAACAAAAAATGAAATATAAATATCAAAAACAGACCATCCCTTATCAATTTTTATTTGTTTACTATAGCAATCATCCAAAGTATTATTAAATTTTTTTATAAATCTATTTTCAAGCGATAAAGTTTTTACCAAAGAAAAAACACTCATAGAGTTTCATAAATCACTATAAATTTTTTCCCATCTTCTATCAAGAGCTTGTTGCATAGGAAACAACTTCTTATAAAACATAATTCATACTATTATCATTACAGGAAATAAAGCTAAAGTAACAAAAGCCATTTGAATATTATTCCAAAATAATATTCAAATAATTATTAATATTCATCATCAACTTTTAATAAATTCAAGAAAAAAGAAAAATATAAAATTAAAAGTATATTCGACTCATCTATCAAAAATTTTATATATTTTTCAAACTTCTTTTGATAAATATGTATCATAATTCATATTAATAATATTTTTCATGTATTTTAAAGTAATATTAGTATGATTTTTTATACATGTTTTAGAAATAAAATGATATCTATAAAATATAAAATTTAAATTTGAAAAAATAATAAAAAATCACCGAAATATCAAATAATTAAAAAATTCTTTTTTATTAAAATCTCAAGTAGTTAAAAATATTTCAACTTTTTTTATCAATTGAATAAAAACAACAGGTTCTATAACTGTTATAAAAGCAACAAAAAATCACAAAAAAATTGTGAAAATAAATTTATATTTTCACGTATTTTTTATGTAATCTTTAAAAATTTTTTTAATAATTGTTTTATTTTGCATTGATATACGGATCTAAATTTTATAATTTATGATATGCATTAATATATGTAGAGTACGCTATAAATATATCATGTACGGTACGCTATAAATATATCATGTACGGTACGCAGGCCTGCGTACCCTACGGTCATTAAACAACAATCTTATCTTCAACACTTACAACTTTTTTCTTATAAATAGTTAAAACTTTATCTTTATTTGCTAAATAAAGTATTGGTGAAGCAACAAAAATTGAACTATAGGTACCAACAATAGTACCAAAAAGCATTACTAATATAAATCATTTAATTGTTTCTGGTCAAAATAAAAATATAGTCAAAAGAACAAATAATAATGTTAATGATGTATAAATACTTCTTTTTATAGTTTCATTTATTGATAAATTAACTATTTCATAAAGATTTTTTCATGTTTTTCAAGGTTTTCATCAAAATTCTATCAAATTATTCCTTATTCTATCAAATACAACAATAGTATCATTAATAGAATATCATAAGATTGTAAGCAAAGCTGTAATAAAATAAGTATCTATTTTAAATTCTGGTAAAAATTTAGATGTAAATATATAAGCTCAAGAACTTATAATTACATCATGAAATAATGTAATTATGGTAATCATAGAAAATGACATTATACTTATTCATGTAACAACTCAAGAAAATGCATAATAAATATAAATTGCTATTGCTAAAATCGCTATTATCAATGTTAAAAATGCAGTATTTTTTATATAATCTCAAAAGCTTTTTCCTATATTTGTATAACTAGTTTCTTTTAATTCTGAATCATTTTCTTGTAAAAAAGAAAGTACATTTTCTCTAAAATCACTTTTCAATCAATCTAAAGTTTTTTCTTCAATTGAACTATCAAATCAAGAAATTACTACTAATACATTTTCTCAAGAAACTGTATAAACTGTAACATCATTAATAACTTCATTATCATTATATGTAATTTCCGTAGCTAATTCAGATAAATCTTCTCTTACAACATCAATATCAAAAGATTTAGTAAAAGTATATTCTGCTTGTGTTCATCATGTCATATCTATTCATAAATTTAATTTAAATACAAAAAGAAAGATTATTGACATTAAAAATAATAATCATGAAATAAGTAAATAATTAATTCTATTTTTTAAAATATCCATTTTAATTTAATAAGTAAATAAAGTCGAAGCTTATTTTACAAAAGAAAGATAAAAAATCAAGAAAACTTGTAAAATAATTATTTTTTATTAAAGTTTGAGAGTAATTTTATAAAATAATTACTAATATTATAATCATACAAAAGTAAATGAAAATAAAATTAAAAAATATCTTTAAGAAAACTTTAGATATTTTAATGAAACTATTAATATTTATAAGTATTATACTTTGAGTTTTAACAATATTCAAACCTGAATTAATAAAAGAATTTATAGAATGGATTAGAAATATTATCTACACACTAGGAAATTTTAACTATTTAATAATATTTATAACTAGTTTAATTGAATGTTTTCCTGTTTTATGAGTTGTTGTTCCATGACAAAATATACTACTTATAGTTTGATGATTTTTTGCAAATCAAAATATAAATAATCTATATTATGTTGTAATAATTACTAGTATATGAGCTATTTTATCAAATTATATTTGATATTTTTTATGAATATATTATTGAGACATATTTTTCAAAAAATATTGAATGTGGTTTTGAATCTGAAAAACTGAAGCTAATTATTTAAAAAAAGGTGTAAAAAAATGGTGAGCTTGGTGAATATTAATTGGTAAATTCCACAATCTAACAAGAGCTTTTATACCTTTTATTGCTGGTTCAATGGGTATGAAAAAAAGAGCATTTTTTGTATATAATGTAATATGATCAATAGTTCGGTCTATCGTTATGATTATACTTTGAGTATTATTTGCAGAATTTTATGAAAATATAGTTGATTATTTTGCATTTATTATGATTTGAATAATGATAATTACTTGAATATATATTTGGAAATTTAAGAAAAAAGAATTTTTAAGATATATTGAAGAAAAAAATAAAGAAATTGAAGAAATGACTAAATAATAAAATATACCTAAATAAAAGCTTTATATTTTTAATAATAATTTTAAAAAATATAAGATTCCTTAATATTATAAATAATGAAAAATAAATTACCAAAATTATTCGATACTAGATTAAAAAAAATATATAATCAAAAAGAATTAGAAATTATTCAAAATTGATTAAATATAACAAAAAGAAAAGTAAATTTTAGAATAAATACTTTAAAATCTAATGAAAAAGAAATTTTTGAAACCTTAAAACTAAATAATTTAACTGGAAAAAAAGTAAATTTTTTAAAAAATTGATATATTTTAGAAAGTTGAAAAGAAAAAGATTTATGGGATTTAGATATATTTAAACAATGAAAAATCTATCTTCAATCCCTTTCAAGTCAAATTCCAGTCGATTTATTAGATTTAAATGATTTCTCAAAAGTACTAGATATAACTGCATCACCATGATGAAAAACATCTCAAGTATGTAGCTTATTAAGTAACACATGAGAAATAATTGCTAATGATAATAATCAAATTAGAATTGATAAATTAAATTTTACATTAAAAAGAC
>CAZJHB010000008.1:0-19991 GCA_964545685.1 uncultured Candidatus Peribacteria bacterium
TTTTAGCAAAAAAGATTATTTTTTTATAGATGTGACTTTTTCAGACTTTCCTTAAATAAAACTATTCTTTCCAATTAGTTAAAATTTTAGTAAGTTCAATTTTATGTGTAGCACTAGAACTATTATCAAACCATTCTACAATACTTTTTACTTCCATTTTTTCATCATTTGAATCAGTTTCATAACTAACAACTATTTTTCTTGTAAATAAAGGTATTAAATCTTTTATAATTCAACTTTGAGTATAAAATCAGTTATTATCTAATCAAACTCTATGTTCATTTCTAAAATCTGCACTAGATTCATAAGTTCATAAATTAATGCTTTTATCTAATTGCCATCTATTTAAATCATTTTTATATATTTTATATGTTCCATCAATATCAGTAGTTGTTAAATTTATATCTTGTACACAGGAATTTTGATAATTTTCAGTATTCCAACAATCTTTAGTGTCAGATAAAAATAATATCCAATTTGTATTCCTTATATTAGTCATAGCTTCAATTCATTCTCTAGCAATATTTATTGCTATTATTTTATTTTTAATTCATTGTTCTAGTCATATAGATGACATATAAATTTTATACATTCAAGTAACACCAGTTACAATTATCATCATTAAAACAATAGCTTCTACAATGGAAGTTGCTTTTTTATTTATATTCATCTTTACAAAAATAAAAAAAATAATATAAATTAATACATATAACTTAAATATAATAAATTATTAAATAAATGCAAAAAAAATCAATATATAAAGAAGAAGAAATATTAAAAATATTTAAAGAAAATAATATAAAACCGTTTAGATATGAACAAATTAAAAATGCTATTTATAAAAATTTTATTGATGATTTTGATGAAATTGAAACTATTCCTAAAGATTTAAGACTATTTTTAAATGAAAATTGTTTTTATAATTCTTTAGAAATTGATACTATAAAAACTTCTTTAAATAAACAGACTACAAAAATATTATTTAAGACAAAAAATAATGAATTTGTGGAAGCTGTAATTATGAGACATTTAACTTGAAGAGTAACTTTGTGTGTTTCTTGTCAAGTTTGATGTCCAATGAAATGTAGTTTTTGTGCTACTTGAAAATTATGATTAAAAAGAAATTTAGAGGATTATGAAATTATTGAACAGGTTATGTATGCAGCTAAATTGGTTCATGATGAGTGAGATATTCTTAGGAACGTTGTTTATATGTGAATGTGAGAACCTTTATTAAATTATGATAATGTAAAATATTCTATTATAAATATTACAGATCAAAAAAAATTAAATTTAGCAAATAGAAGAATAACAGTTTCTACTTGTTGAATAGTTCCTGGAATAAAACAGTTTACAAAAGATTTTCCTCAAACTTCTCTAGCAGTTTCTCTTCATGCTCCAAATGATGAGATTAGGTCTAAAATAATGCCTGTTAATCAAAGATATTCTATTAAAGATTTAATGGAAGCATTGGATGAATATATTAAAATTACAAATAAAAGAATTTTTTATGAATATATAATGATATCATGAGTAAATGATGATTTAGAATTAGCCTATGAATTAGCTAAATTATTAAAATGAAAATTAGCTCACGTTAATTTTATTCCATATAATCCTTGAGAATGAGCTTGATGAATTAATTATCTTCCAACTTCAAGAAATACAATTGAAAAATTTCAAAAAATCTTGGCTGAATATTGAGTAGTATCTACTATTAGAGCTACTATGTGAGATGATATAAATGCAGCTTGTTGACAATTAGCAAATAAAAAAGAAAAAAACTAAAAATCATTTTACTTTTATAAAAAAAAGTATATATTTTAATAAGCTTTTAGGAATTGTAATAAATTCTTTTAATTTTTTAAATGTTAATTGTTGAAAAAATGAGAAATTTAGTTTTTAGAATATTTTTTATTGTTTTATTTTGAGCATTATTAGTTTTTTATATTATTCCATGGAATGATTTAGGTTATAATGTTCCTTATTCTTGAGAAAATTATAAATTATGACTTGATTTACAATGATGAATAGAACTTGATTATAAAATAGATTTAACTGAAGTTAAAGAAGAAGATGATTATACAGCTTCTAGAGAAAAACAAATAGTTGAATGATTAAAATATATTATAGATGAAAGAATAAAAACTTTGAATATAAATGATTCAAATATTGTTACTTCTAGTTATGCTTGAGAAAAACATATTATAGTTCAAATTCCATTAAAATGAAATGATACAATGGAAGACTCATTAAATATTAAAAAAGCTAAAGAAGCAATTTGAAAAGTTGTTACTATTGAGTTTATGGAAAGAAATACAAAAACTTGAACTTGAGAAGCTGAATGGATTAGAGCATTAGATTCTGAGGGAAGATATTTGAATGATAAATATTTTATTAATTCATCAGTTCAATTTGATGAAGCATTTAATCCTATGATAGAATTAACTTTTAATACTGAATGAGCTAAAATCTTTGGTGAAATAACAAAAAGAAAAGTATGAGAACAATTAGCTATTTTTGTATGATGAGAATTATTAACTGCTCCAAATATTAATGAACCTATATTAAATTGAAAAGCTGTTATTACATGAAATTATCATCCAAAGGAAGCAAAAATTTTATCAAATAATATAAATACTTGAGTTGTTCCAGCTCCTATATTCTTAACAAGTGAAAAAACTATTGATTCAAAATTATGAGTATCTTCTTTAGAAAAATTAATTTATTCTTGAATTTTATGATTTATAGTTATATTTTTATTTTTATTAGTTATTTATAGATTATCTTGATTAATGGCAAGTATTTCTTTATTTTTATATTTATTACTTGTATTAGCAGTTGTTAAAAGTTTATGAATAACTCTTACGTTAGCTTCAATAGCTTGATTAATATTATCTATATGAATGGCTATAGATGCAAATATATTAATATTTGAAAGAGTAAAAGATGAAATAAAATCTTGAAAAAATTTAAGAGATGCTAGTAGTATTTGATTTAAAAAATCTTGGTCTGCAATTTGGGATTCAAATGTTACATGATTTATAGTTGCACTGATATTATTTATTTTTTGAATAAATCTTATAAAATGATTTTGATTAATGCTTGCCATTTGAATAATAGTATCTTTATTTACAGCTATGTGGATTAGTAGAATTTTAGTTGTTTTACTTGCAAATGTTATAAAAAATGAAAAATTATTTATAGGTAAATAGTAAATAAAAAATTAATAAAAATATTCTAATGAAAAAAATTAAAATACTATTTTTTATATTATTAGCTATTTTTTTGTCTTGATTTATATTCTTTTTTAATTTTAACAATAAAATTATTGAAGAATTATCTTTTTTAGAAGATGAAAAAGAATTTTACAATGAAGATTTTGATAGATTAACAGAAATATCTGAAAGATTGAATGAAGAAAATTATAATAAAGTTTGAATAAATCCTGAGGAATATGAAACATTTTGAGATTTTTTAACAGATTTTTCTAGTTTTTCTTGAATTACAATAGAACCAATTAATGAAAATTTTTCTATTTGATTAAAAAATGATGATTGAAGTTATTTATTTATTCCTTTTAGATATAATGAAGATAAAGAAAATTTTTTAGATGAAGTTAATAAAAATTTAGCAATTTTGGATATTTATGAAGCATATACAAATTGATTAGTTTATTGATGAATAAATTCTAATTCTTGAGAAAAAATTCTTTTTGAAGATGAATTACAACATTCAAAAACATATATTTTAAACAATATTTTTAATGTTGATTTAAATAATAATTCTAATAATATATATAATATAATTGATTCATTAACTACAACAGAAAATATTTGATTAGAAAATATGGAATTATTGTCATATTTGTATGATTTAACTTGAGAATATCTTTTAGCGGAAGAAGAAAGAGAAAAACTTTGTAAGAAATATTCATCTACTTGTGATTCAAAAATTAATTTAAATATTTCAGGTAAAATATTAGATTCAAGTGATTTACCATTAGAATGAGTTAAAGTTGAATTATTAAATAATCCTTTATATTCAACAATCTCAAATGAAAAATGAGAATTTTCTTTAAAATTAAATTTTTATTCTTTCTCTCATTTGAGATTTAAAGCATCAAAAATGTGATATACAGATTGATTTATCACTTATAGTTTAAATACTTCTCCAGAATTTATTAATGAGCAAGATTTATTTATGGATTTTACAATTTCACAAGCAGATAATCTTGTTACTATCAATAATTATAATATAGAAAAATATAAAAAATGAAGATATTATATTATTGAGAATAAATATTCAAAATATTTTATACCAAAAGATTGATTATATTATTATGATGGACAATTATTTGAATGAGATAATATTGATGTTTATACATTTCAATTAAACAAAGATAATAATTTGGATAATTTATTAGAGAATGATGCCTTTTCTTCTAATTATTGATATTTATGAAATATAATGAAAACTTTTTGAATGCCATATATTCAATTTTTTGATTCAGAAACTCAACAAGAGCTTTTTGTAAAATCATCTAATCCTATGATTTTACAAAATAATATTTATAATATTAAAGAATTGTATGAAAATTCAGCTCAAACTTTTGAAACAATAACAGAAGATGATATGCAATTTTTAGTTAACAAATCAAGTGAATTATGAGCTTATCCTATTGATTATGAATTTTTAATAAAAAATGATTTCTTAAGATGGCCAGCTTGTTGGTCCCTTGATAAAATTAAAGGAATTTGGTTTAATGTATGATCTAGAGTTTTAAATAAAGATTGATTAGTAGAATTACCTTTTTATCATATTAAGGAAAATCTGAAAAAGTCACATCTATTCCTTATGGATAATTAATTATTATTTTATTTTTTAAAATATTATTTCATGAAAAAAGAAAAAAAATCATATATTTATTTGTTTACATATTTAACATTATTAACATTATTAGTTATTTCTTTTAAATATATTTCTTTAAATACAACATCTGCTAATCCTGATTATATTTGTAAAAAATCAATATATAATAGTTCTTGTAGAATTATGAATTATCCTACTTCATGTTCAAATTGGAATATATCTACTCATTCTAGAACTTGTTCTTGAGTAAAAACTAGAGAGGTATCTTATTATTTGATAAGTACTGATTGTGAATCTTGATATACTAAGGTTTTATCATGATGAGATGTTTCATGAACTAGTTTAAATAAATACTCAGAATATGTTTCTAGAACTGAAAATTGCACAATAATTGAATATGATTCTATTGCTCCTTCTTGAAGACTTAAATAATATTATTATTGAAAAACTAATTATGAATAAAAAAGTAATTTTTATATTTTTATTAGCATTTATATTGTTTGCTAATGTTTATGCTGAAACAAAAAGTGAAAAAAAATATCTTTATGTATGTGATAATTCTGAATGTTTAAATACAACAAAAAATTCTATAAGTGAGGATCAATATTATATGATTAATACAGAATTAAATTCTGTGTCTAATTTTTCAGATTATATTGAAGAAGTATTATATAACAATTATATTAATTATTATAAATATGATTCTATTATTTTAATAGAATGATATTGTTTAGATTCTTGATGTGAAAATATAGAGGATAAAGAATTTACTTTTGAAGAATTAATAAAAATTAATTGAGAAATTAATTTATGAGAAGATTTTTTTTGGTGGTGGGAAGATAATCAAATAATATCAACATATTCTTCTTGAAAAGATTATTTATTTACAAATTTTTCAGATATTATAAATGAATTACATGAGTGATATCCTATTTGAGATAAAAAAGATAATTTGAGTGATATTTTAGAAAATATTATATCTTATAATACAGGAAATGATAAATTTGAAGTAAAAAATGTATGTAAGGATAATTATGATTCTTCTACTTGCTGAAATTCAAATAAAGAATATATAGAATTAACAAATAATGGAGCATATAAATTTTTAACTTGAGAAATAAAAGAATATATTAATTTTAAAAATGATACTTTTAAAGTTTCAGAATCTTATAATGTTTCTGATTTATATTTAAAGGCTTGAAACTCATTAGATTTTGATTTTTGATTTGAGGATTATTTAAATTTTTGAAGTGATTATACTGAATATGAATATAAAATTTATTATAATTATGAATGAAAATGAGAATTATGAGCAGAAGATTATTTTTTAAAAGAAAATATAAAAATAGATAATAATGATTTTTCTATTACTTCAGATAATATAGAACAAAATATAATATGAGAAAGAATTGAAATTGAGGTTTTAAATGAATTTTCAAAAAAGATTAGAGTCTGAATTAAAGAATGAATTATTTTAACTAAAGCCTGAAAAGTTGATTTTTATCTTTCTGTAAAAAATATAACTACTTGAGACTCTTTTGATATTGCTTTAGTTAACAATGAAAAAACACCAGTAGAAATTTTTCCTAATGATAATATTAGTAAATGATATTCTGAAATTATTAATGAAGATGCTTTTGAATGACTTTCAGATGAGAATTATCTTATATACAAAATTTTTGTAAAATTAGAAGACAAATATAATAATATTCATTATGATTATATTGATGGTTATGATATTTCTATTTCAGATTGAAGTTCTAAAAATATTAAGTTGGCTGAATATTGAAGTGATGAATATTCGGATTCTTTACAATCTATTGAATCAAGAGATTATAATTGAGAAAATGTATTAATTTTTTATTTTAAAGTTACATGAAGTTGATATCATGATTTTAAAGGTTTTGATATTAAAGTAAAACAAAAAGAAAACAAAGATTTATATCTAAATCCTATTGAATATTCTTATATGAATAATATTGTTCCTAAAAGTTTATATGATGAAAATTGACAATTAATTCAAATTTATATTGAGCAACCATTAATTTCTGAATTAGAACTTGAGTGTTGAAATTCAGTTAGTTTAAGTTATTTTTGTTCTTCAGATAATTTTAGTTGATGTGATTCTAATAAAAATACTTCTAAATTATATAAAAATTTTTCAGATAATTGAAAAATTTCATATTTAACTATTAAGGATTTAGCAGGAAATATAAATGTATATAAATATTTTATAAATCATATTGATTCAATTGCTCCTAGTATAGATATTTATAAAAATGATAATTTGTTAGAATTAAGTGAATATTCTTATAAGGCAAATTCTGATTTATTAAAAATTATCTTTAATGAAGTAACTCCTAGTAAGTGTAATTCTCAAATTAATTATACTATAAAAATAAATGACGAAATAAAAGAGTCATGAAATTTAGATAATACTTGAGAATTTAATATTGATATTGATAATCTATTTAATTCAACTTGAGAATTTGTTTTAGAGGTAAATGTTACAGATAAATATTGAAATGAAAATACAAAAACTTTAAATTTTATTATTTATCCTAATGATTTAGATAGTAATAATACGTTAATTTTTACTTCACAAAAAGATTCAAAATATGCAAATCATGATGATTATTATGAATATATAATTGAATTAAAAGATAAATATTGAAATGTAATTTATGATAAAGAGATTGATGAATTGAATTTAAATTGTAAGTCATATGATGATTGTAGTTATATTACAAACAATATGTATTATAATAATTGAGATGATTCAATTTGAATTGAATATGATTCTTTGGAATCAGATGAAGAATGAAAAATTTATTTTAATATAAAATCTTTTGCTCCTTGAATTTTTAGTGAATTATTTGAGATAAAATTAAATTCTTGGGATAATAATTATATAGATTTATTAGAAGATGATATTTATGAAATTTGAAGTATTAATAATTATAATTCTTTTAAAAAGCCTTTTACTTGAAAATTATTTGTTTCAGATAATACTGGCTCTATAGATTTTGATTCATTACCAGTATTATGAACAATGCAGAAATATAAATTAGGATTATTTGAAAATACAGATATTACTTATGCATCTTGAAATATTAATATTATTTGAAATAATACAATAAAAAATACTGTTGATTGACATATCTTCAAAGATTTTACAAATGTTAAAAATATATTTTGAAGTGGTACTGATTTATATTTGTGATTTACTTCAAAAATTGATGTAACAAATTCAGGTGTTGTTTTAACATCTCCTAATATAATAACTGATGATTTATTAATAAATTATAACTTAGAAGGTGAAAATATAACTTATGTTTTAACAGAAAATGATGATTTTAAAAATACTGTAAATATTGAACTTTGATTAAAGGGAAAGTTAGAAGAAAGATTAAAAGAAGAATTAGAGGAAAAAATAAAAAAAGAATTAGAGGAAAAATATAAAAAAGAATTAATATTAAAAAAAGAATTTGAAGATGAGAAAATAGATTATAATATTATATCTTGATTAAGAATAATATGAATTTTACATTGACCTTGAAATACAGAAATTACATGACAAGTTAAAAAAATCACAGATTTATCTAAAATTGATTATAGAGCTGAAATTAGGAAAAATGCTTATTTATTAATAAAAAATAAAAAATCATGAGAAATAACAAATTGAGTTAAATATGTAGAATGAGATATTAGTATTAGTTGAAATATAACAGATTATGAAACTCTTATAGTAAAAAATTGAAATGTAATAATAACTTGAGATTTAAATACTGCTTGAAACAAATTATGAATAATTATTCTAAAAGATTGATATAATGTAATAAATGATTATAAAGATTCTTGAAATATATATGTAAATTCAAATGTAAGCTATGTAGATGCAATGATTTATTGAGATTGATGATTTATATCATCAGATACTAAATGAAGTCCTTATACTGAAGATTCTATTGAAAGAACTTCAGATTTACAAGAACAATTAGTATTAAAATGAGCTTTATTCACAAGAAATACTATTTGATGAGCTATGTTATCTTGATGATATTATTTGTTGCCAGGATGAGCAAAAACTACTGATTATAATAATGCTATGATTTATGATTTAAATTATTTAAAAACATGAAATAATTGATGGGATTGAGATGATGAAAATGATGATTGAAATAATTATAATGAATGATATGATGATCCGTTTATAATTAAATATAATTCAAACATTCAAATTGATTTACCAGTTTGATTTGATGATTAAGAGAATATTATAAAAAACGAAATTTTATTTTTAAAATTTCGTTTTTTTGTTTGATTTAATTATTAATTTAATTATGGATGGATTAGTAGATGTTTTGGAAAAACATCTACTAATCCAAACATTTTTTAAATTTATTATAAATAAACTTTTTTTATTTCATTTTTATTTTATATCTTAAATCATCAACATTTCAAGCACCAAGTAAAATTATAATTAATTCTCAAGGATATTGTCAATCATAATCTTCTATCATTTTTAATGTGTTATCAAATCATTGTCCATCAAATTTATTAGGATGATTTATTAATCATATTAATTTTTTAGAATTAATTTTAGACATATCTTCTTTACTATCTCTTGATTCATATATATTTGGAATTATTAAAAAATCAGTATCTTTAAAGCTATATATAAATCAATCAAGTAATTCTAAGGTTCTATTGTATTGATGTGGTTGAAATATAGTCAATATTTTTTTGTCCATATTATTGTTTTTGATCGCATTTAAAGTTAGTTTAATTTCAGTTGGATGATGTCAATAATCACTCATTAATAAATTATTATTAATAGTATTTCATATTTTTTCCATTCTTCTCCATACTCACTTATATTCTTTTAATGTATTTAAGATATTGTTATTGTCTATGTTTAATATTTGTCATATTACGTAAGAAATTTTTGCATCAAATAAAATATGTTCTCAAGGAATATTTATGTCTATTTTAGGATATTGTCTATCTTGTCAATTAAATCTATAATGACTATTATAGACTTCAATATACTGTAAATCTTTTCTTAATCAAGTTAGTTGTTGACAATTTTTATCCTGTCAATTTATAATAACAAATCATCATTGTCTAATATTGTCTATATAGTTTTTGTATGCATTAATATAGTCATCTAAATTTTTATAATAGTCAAGATGATCTAGCTCAATATTTGTAATAACTGCTATAAAAGGTTTGTAAGCTAAAAAACTTCTTTTGTATTCACAAGCTTCAATTATGAAATACTCTCCTGTGTCTATTATATTATTATGTCTATGATAGAAATTTTTTCAATCAAATTCTTTGAGTAAAGTTCAGACTATACTTGTAAAATTTAAATCTGAATTTTTTAATATTAAACTAGTCAGAGAAGTAGTTGTAGACTTTCAATGTGTTCATGCAATTGTTATTAATTTTTTATCATTAGTTATATTTGCTAATGCTTGTGGATATGTTAAAATCTTTATAGACATTTTTAAGGCTTTATTTAATTCACTTTGACTTTTTGGAACTGCTTCAGTGTAGACAATTAATTCAAAGTCTTTTGTTATTCTATTATCATCTTCGCCAATTATTATATTCATTCATTCACCAATCATTTTTTGAATTAATTCACTGTGAGTTTTGTCACTTCAAAAAACTTCATATCATTTTTCTAAATAGTATCTTGCAATTGCAGAAATTCAAATTCATCAGATTCAGATTAAGTATATTTTTTTATTCATAAGTATATTTTAATTATTTTTTGTAAAAGTTTTATAAGTAATTATAATAAAATTTATAAATATTAAAAATTAATTATAAAATACATATATATGTTACCTTTAAGATTAAAAAAATGAGATACTATTTGAATAGTAGTTCATCTAAACCTTTTAATCAAGAAAAAAAGTTTGAACTTGATAATTTTATTAAATATATAAGTGAGTTATGATTAAAAGTAAAATTATCTAACAACTTTTTTAAATCTGATAAATATTGAAATTCTGGATGTTCACCAAAACAACGCGCAGATGATATAAATTCTATGTTTGCTGATAAAAATATTGATGCAATATGGTGTTATCAAGGTTGAAATACTATAAATCAAACATTAGATTTAATAGATTTTAATATTGTAAAAAACAATCCTAAATTAATTTTATGAAAAAGTGATGTAGATGTTTTATTATTAGTTTTAAATAAAAAAATTAGATTAATTACAATTCATTGTTGTGATCCAAAAATATGAAGTAATAAAGAATTAGATTTTGAGTATAATAAAAAATGGTTTTATAAGCGTTTATTTGAAGGTTCAAAAAAAATTAAACCTAGTGAAGAATGGATTTGTTACAAAGAATGAAAAGCTGAAGGAAAATTATTAGGTTGTAATATAAGCTCAATTTTAAAATTAGCAGGAACAGAGTATTTTCCAGATTTTACTGATTCAATTTTATTTATTGAAACATATAAATCTAGTCCTGATAAATTATTGTTTCAATTAACTCAACTTAAACAACTTGCAGTTTTTGAGAAAGTAAAATGAATAGTTATAGGGCATAATTTTTGATTTGAATCTAATAAGTTTACTGTAGAAGAAATAGTAAGTGATTTTTTGGAGAATTATGATTTACCTATTCTAAAAATTAATGAATTTTGACACTATCAACCTCATACATTTCTTCCTATATGAGCTAAAATAAAACTTGATGCAACAAATAAAAAATTAGAAATTGTTGATGATTTTATTGTGTAAATTGATTATTTTATAATTTAATTTTATGGATATTTTATGAATTTTTATTATTAGCTATTTTTTGAAATACATTTTGAAAAGCTATGTTTTGATTAAAAATTATTAACACTAGTAATTATAATGAATGATTAACTATAGGTCAATGTTTTATAAGAAGTATATATGTAAATTTACTATGGTGAATACCAATAGTATCAATATTTTTTGCTTTAAATCAATATTTTAAAATAAAAAATGAAGGTATTACTTCCTATGATTTTAAATTTAATACACAAATTTATAAATATAATAATAAGTGAATAAAAGTTAAAAATAGTAATAGTTTAATAATTAATTCTATTAAAAAAAATAAAAAATTACATAATTATAATATTTTAGAACAATTATTTTTTTTCCTTTAGTTGTACCATTATTTATTAATAAAATAAAAATTCATAAAAGTGTTTATTGAAGAATATTTATTTTTTTATATTTATTATCTTTTTATTGATTTTTGATATTTTCAATTTTTGTAAATATAATTGAATTTGAAAGATTTGATATTATGAATATTATAATCCCTTTGGTTGGTTTGTTTTTTGTTATAAAAGTATTAATCCCATTTGTTATATTTATTTTATTACCTAAAATAATACAATTTTTAAAATACATAATTCAGTATATAAGATTGTGAAAATAGTAGTTTATTTTAAAGTATTAAATAAAATTAATTGACTTTTTTGATTTTAAAAGTATATTTTAAGTATATATTTATAAGAATTTTACATATATTTAGTTTAATTTATATATTATGCAAACTTTACAAATACAAACTACTAAAAGAACAATTCATTTTGTTACTAAAAAAGCAAAGATTAAAAAAACTAAAAAAGTTTGAGATATTTTAAAAGATTTTTGACTTAATAAGATTTGAACTTGAAATAGTGATTTAAGTATTAAGCATGATAATATTTTATATAAATAATTATGAAATCATATATTTTTGATACTTCATTTTTGATATCACTTTTAGATATTGATGATATAAATCATAAAAAAGCTTTAGAAATAATATCAGATTTAGAAATTTGAAATTATACTAATAAATTTTTTATTAATGATATAATTTTAAATGAAACTTATACGGTTTTGAATTATAAAAAGTGATTTAAATTTTTAGAAAAACTTGATTCATTTTTTGAACAAATTGAATTAATTTATCTTTCTTGAAATAATGAAGAATATATATGATTTTTTAAATTAGTTGAATGAAAAGTTTCTGTTGCTGATAGTAGTGTTTTGTATGACAGTTTAAAATATAATTTAGAAATGTTTACTTTTGACAAGAAAATGTTAAAATTAGCTACTAAATATAATATATAATTTAAAAATTTATTATGACTTGGAAATCTAATTTTGAAAAAAACTTTATAAATATAATGAAAAAATTATTACTTTCTTTCTTTTTAATTATATCTATTTGATTTATATACATAATAAACGTAAGTTGATATGAAAAACTTGATCAAAAAACAATAAATACAATTGATAAAGTACTGGAAAATTTTAATGATAAAATATTATCTAAATCAATAGACTCTCAAATATCTATTTATAAAAATTTTCAATTAAAAATAAAGATTTTACAAGAACAATATACCACAAGTAAAAATCTTTCTATATTAAATTATTTAAATCAACAAATAGAAGGAAATATATCAGAATTATCAAATATTTATATTATTGATAATAAATCTTCTGAATCTTATAGTAATTCTGCTTTTGGTTTACATCCAGGTAAAGTGTTAATTCCTGAAAAAGAATATACATATATGTGAGATTTAGGAGCAAACTGGGATAGAGAAAGTGTTTATTTTTTTTGGAACTGGATTGATATAAATAAAGATGGGGTATTTAGTTTTAAAAGTGCTCAACCTACTGTACATCCTTTATATGGTAAACAAGCGCCTATTAATTATGATAATAAAAAAATTAATATACCTGTTAATGTAAATTTAGTTAATAATATATGTCCTTCTAAGAATAGTACTTTAAAAACAGAAAGTGATAAAGAATATTATAGTGATTTTGTAAATGCAGTTGTTGAAAGATATGATGGAGATGATGATTTTGGGTGTAAAGTAAGTGCACCAGATTGCTATGTTATAGGTGATGCTGAATATCCAGATCAGGAATTAATTGAAAGAATCAAAGCTAATCCTATAAAGCATTGGCAGGTTTGTAATCAGCTTTTTGATACTTGTAAAAGCAAAGATGAATGTGATCATTATGAGAAATTTTATGCAGAAGTACAAGAAATAACATATAAAGAAGTTAAAAAAGCAGATCCAACTGCAAAAGTACTTATTGCTTGAGATTCAGCAAAAGAGGAATATGTAAAAGTTTATCAAGAATTGAATGGTAAGTATATTGATATAATTGATTTTCATAGATTTGGAACAAAGGAAGATTATAATCCTGAAGATGATATTGAATATTTAAAAAATGAATTAGAAAAGTCTAATTTTAATCTTAAAAAACTTGAATTTTGGATAACAGAAACAGGTACTTATTCTGGTCAACCTCAAGAAAAAGAAGGAAAAGAGTTACCTTATCAAAGTGAAAAAGAACAAGCTATAGGATTAGTTAAGTATTATGTTTCAAGTTTTAGATATGGTATAGATAAAGTTTTTTGGGCTTGGAATATATTAGAGGGTTTTTGATGTGATTGTTGTATCTTTGATTATACAGGTCTTATTTATGATGGAAATCAAGAACCTCAAAGTTGTAATATTAATGATCCTTATGACTTAGGATTTGGAGTAAAAAAACTTTGATATTTTTCATATAAATTATTAGTAAATAAGCTTGAAAATTTTGATGGAGATGATATAAAAATAATTCAAGAATCAGATGATATTTATGTTTATGAATTTAGAAATAATGACTCAGGTAAAAAAACTTGGATTGCTTGGAGTGATAGTAATTTGGGAAAACTTTCTTTAAATAAGCTTGGTATTGATAGTGTTAAAATAACACAGTCAGTTCCTGATTATAAAAATGGTTTAAAAATTGAGAATGCAAGGGTTTCTTTTGAAGATATGTTTGAAGTAAATTATTTAAGTGATGATATATTATTATCCGAAATACCAATATTTATTGAAGAAGTGAAATAAAAAATAATAGGCTTAATATAAAACACAAAAACCTCATAACACAATTTTAAAGTAATTTAGAATTACTATTTGATATAATGTCAATATTTAAAATTGAAATATTATAAAAAAGTCTTAAAAATAACTATTTTTTAAGACTTTTTCTTAATTTAAGATGATGCTACAAGATTAAAACATAGTTTTGAAATAATGCTAAAAAAATTAAATATAGAGCATAAATATACAAGAGTAAGAAGACCACAAACAAATGGAAAAATAGAAAGGTTTTGGAGAAAAATAAATTTTTCATATAATAAACTTACACGTAGTGAATTTTATGAAAATTTTCCACACAACGTACTTGATTATTACAATTAAGCTATATTGTAAAATTGATGGGATTTCTGAGATTATATTATTTTATTATTTAATTTTTTTATAAATTATGAAGAAAATATTACTTTTTTTATTTTTAATATTAAGTATTTGATTTTTATATAATATAAATGTTAATAGTTATGAAAAGCTTAATAAGGTTACAATAAATAAAATAGACTCAATTTTAGAAAAATTAAATGAAAAAATATCATCTCAAGATTTAGGAAAACAAATAATTTTTTATAAAAAAATGAATTTAGAAATAGAAGAACTAAAATCAAAATTGAAATTTGATAAAAAATTTTATATTTTAGATTATTTAAATCAAGAAATAAAAGAAACAATATCTTTATTATTAGATGAATATATTAATAATTCCAATTCAGATAATTACACTGTTCAATGAGGTTGATCTAAGTGTGGTGATTGAATTTGTGATAATAAAGAAAAATTAGATTCAAATATTTGTCCTACAGATTGTAAACAAAATTTTGTAAATGAAGATGTTGTCTTAGATTCAAATGATAATGTAAAAAAATGTAACTATACAATGCAAAAATGTAGTAATTCAATTTTAGCTTTAGAAAATCCAGAGGATTATTGGTATTGTAATAATTGTATAGATATTAATAAAAATTCAACTTGTGGTAATGAATTTAGAGTATTTCAAAGTAATAATATTCAAGATAATCCTGATGTTTTTGATAATAAAATTGTTTGGATTGAAAATGTAGATTGAGAATCGGTAATTTATTTAAAAGACTTAAGTAACAATAATGTAAAAATAATAACAAGTAGTGAAAATGAATTAAATGGATTAAAAATTTATAATGATTTATTAGTTTGGGTAGATATGAATAATAATAATAATTCTAAAGAATGTCTTACTAGTGAAAAAACTATTGATCCAAATTGTAATATTGATATAATTGTATATGATATAAAGCAAAAAGAGATTGTTGTAAATTTAGGTGAAGATACTGAAAAAGCTCAGTGGTTACCTGATATTTATGAAGATATTATTGTTTGGGAAGATTATCGTGATGAAAATGCTGATGTTTATATGTATAGTAATACTACTTGAGAAGTTTTATTAGCTGATACTTCTGCAGACTCAACTAGAGTAAGGATTGATGGTGATATAGTAGTTCGGCAAGACACTAGAAATATTGGAACAGGTAGATCTAATCGTGATGTTTATTGGTTGAATATTAATGATAAAATCGAACATCAGTTAATTCCGAATCATCCAAATTCTATCTTGACAGAAAGTCAAAGAAAACCTGATATATCGGGTAATATAATAGTATATGAAGATGCTACTGGTAATGATAAAAAAATTGATGGTACAGGTTATGGTTCAAAAGTATTGAATGTTTTTGAAGTGTGAGATGAATTATTTTCTTATAATATTGAAACTGGTGAAAATTTATTATTAACAAATGAACTCTATGGTGATCAAGGGGAACCTTTTTTAAATGATAATTTAATGATTTCAATTGATTTTTATCCAAAATCAGATGTTTATTCATTGGAAGAATTAGAAAATACATCTAAAGATAATTTGGATAGAGATTCTGTGATTGAAACAAATATATTTTTAAGAGATATTTATACGTTAGAAACAACACAATTAACTCCTGATCCATCAGATCAATGGTCAATAAAAATTGAAAATAATACAGTAGTCCGGGTAGATAATCGTCATGATGTAAATCAAATTTATGGTTATATTATATGTAAATAATTGAAAACCATAAAAATCGAAATAATAGAAGATTTTTTAAATTAATTTATCTTTTTTTCAAAATCAAATTGTATAATTATTTAATATTATTATAATAAAATTTTAGTAGATTTATATATTAAATAATTAAAAAAATGCTACAAGAACCAAACTATATTGATGAAATATCAAATGAATTTTGATTAAAACAGTTTCAAGTAGAAGTTGTTTTAGATTTAATAAAAGAGGGAGCTACAGTTCCTTTTATAGCTAGATATAGAAAAGAAAAAACTTGAAATTTAGATGAAAACCAAATAAGAGATATTATTGAATTATATGATAAAAAAGAAAAATTATATAAAGCTAAACAAACAGCTATAAATGGTATAGAAGAACTAGGAAAAATGACTCCTGAATTATTAGAAAATATTTTAAAAGCAAAAACTTTAAAAGAAGTTGAAGATATATATAAACCATATAAATCTAAGAAAAAAACAAAAGCAATGATAGCAATTGAAAAGTGATTTCAAATTATTGCTGATTATATAAAAACAAATCCAAATAAATTAATTATAGAAGATATTGATTGAAGTAGTGAATTATTAAATCAATATCCAAAAGAAGAAATTATAGAATGAGCTATTCATATAATTGCTGCTGAAGTTTCTGCAAATGCTGATTTGAGAGCAGATTTACTTGAAACATTACAAAAATATTCTCAAATAATTTCAAAAATAAAGACCGATAAAGCTCTTGAAAAATTGAATGAAAAAGATAGGGAACAAATATCAAAATTTAAGATATATTCTGATTTTTCTTTAAGGATTGCTTGGTTTAAACCATATCAAATATTAGCATTAAATAGATGAGAAAAATTATGAATATTGAATGTAAAAATAGAAAAAACTGATAAAACTTATGAGGGGATAGGATATCATTATGCTAGAATTCTTGATGTAAGAACTCCTTTTATTGAAGAATTAGAAATGTGATTTAAAGAATGATATAAAGCTTTATTTACTTCTGTAGAGAATGAGCTTAGATGAATGCTTAGTGAAATAGCAGAAGATGATGCTATTGATACTTTTAGTCAAAATCTTGGGAATCTATTAATGACAAAACCAGAGTATAATAAAAAAATATTAGCTATTGATCCATGATTTAGAGCTGGTTGTAAAATTGTAATTTTAGATGAATTATCTAATCCTATTACATTTGATAAAATATTTTTACATAAGAAAAATGAAGCTATAGAAAAATTAAAATTATTAATTAAAAAATCAAATCCTTGAGTTATAGTTGTATGAAATGGTACATGAGTAAATGAAACAATAGAAATATTACAAGATTTAACAGATATTGACATTTATATAGTTAATGAAAGTTGAGCTTCTGTTTATTCGGCTTCAAAAGTTGCTCAAGAAGAATTTCCTGAATTAGATAGTTTAGATAGATGAACTATTTCAATAGCAAGAAGATATATAGATCCTTTGTCTGAACTTGTTAAAGTTCCAGTATCATCAATCTGAGTATGAATGTATCAACATGATGTACCAGAAAAAAAATTAAATGAAAAATTAGCAAATGTCGTAGAAGATGTAGTTAATGATATATGAATAAATGTTAATTTGGCATCAACTTATGTATTGAATTATATTTCTGGTATTGATAAAAGGGCTGCTAAAAAAATATATAATAAAAGACCTTATAAATCTAGGAAAGATTTAATGAAACAGTTATCTCCAAAAGTTTACGAACAAGCAATTTGATTTTTAAGAGTACCCGAAAGTAAAGAACAATTAGATAATACTGATATTCATCCTGAACAATATAAACTTGCTAATTATATAATAAAGAATAATATTAGAACTTGAGAATTTGAACAAAATAAAGATAAGCTAATTAGTATTTATCCAGATGTTGCAGTTTCAACTATTGAATTTATATGGGATTCATATAATAATATATGAAAAGATAAAAGAGTTAATTCAACTCACAAAAAAGCAATAAAAAAATGAGATATACAAGATATAGTAGAAGGTAGTATTGTTGAATGAGTAGTTAGAAATGTAGTTGCTTTTGGTGCATTTGTTGATATTTGATTGAAAAATGATTGACTAGTTCATATTTCACAAATTACAAATGAATTTATAAATGATCCAAAAGAATTTTTGGAAGTATGACAAAATGTTAAAGTTAAAATTACAAAAATTGATGAGAAAACAGGGAAAATACAGTTGAGTATGAGGGAAATCTCGTAGGGGTGAACCTATGTGTTCACCCTCAATACGTAAATATAATAATATACAATTATATATTAATATTTCATTTGATTAATATCAAAAAATATGTTAAAATATAATTAATTATTTAAATATATTTTTTATGAAAAATTTAGAAAAAGTTCAAGAAATAATTAATGATTGAAGTAATGAATCAAAAAATCAATGAGAAAATAATTGAACAAATGAATTAACAGAAGCTCAAAAAAAAGAAATAAAAAAAGAAGTAAAAGAAGCCTTAAAAGAACAAGATAATCATGACAATATTCATGATAAAATTTATAAAAAAAATTTATCATGGGAATATAAAATTTCTGATTTTTTTAATAGTATAGAATTTCTTTGAATGGATGATATAAAAAAAGGGGAAGTTGCTGTAAAAATTAAAGAAGATTCAGAAGGGGATAGACTTTATTGGATATTAATATTTTTATCTAGTATTATAGCAGCCTTATGATTATTACAAAATTCTGCTGCTGTTGTAATATGAGCAATGTTAATTGCTCCACTTTTAAAACCTATAAATTGACTTAGTTTTTCAATAGCTAGATGATGATGAAAATTTTTTATTAATGCATTAAAAGTATTAGTAATTTCAATTGTTATATCTGTATTAATGTGATACTTAACAACTAAATTAGTTTGATTAAATATTGAAACAACAGAGATTTTATCCCGTAGTAAACCAAATATAATTGATTTTTTTATAGCTTCATTTTCAGCAGTTGTAGCAATATTAAGTCTCAAATTTGAAAGATTATGAGAAAGTATTGCTTGAGTTGCTATGGCCGCTTCATTAATGCCACCTTTAGCAGTTATAGGTATAG
>CAZJHB010000009.1:0-2741 GCA_964545685.1 uncultured Candidatus Peribacteria bacterium
GGTTGCATCAATTTTGGATAATTATAAATTACTGCTGGTCAAACTATACTAGGTCTTAATACTTTCTTGTATAAATAATCAATCAAAGTAGGAACCACCATTTTATCCATTCATTCAAAAGTAATTCATTTAGCCTTTATATCTTTTATTAATTTTTCTTCATCTCACTCTTTATAACTTGTAATATCAAGTCAAGTAGCTTTATTTACTCAAGCTACATAATCTATTCTCTCCCATGGAGTAGAAAAATTAACCATTTTAGCATTTCAATCTTTATCTTTTATTGATATTTCTCTATTAAGTTTTAATTTATCAAAAACATAATCAAACATATCTTCTGTAAATTTTATATTATCTTCAAAATTCCAATATACAGCATAATGTTCAAATACAGAAAATTCTTGCATATGAGAAGGATCTGATCACTCATTTCTAAAATTTTTCCCCATTTCAAATACTCTCTCAAATCTTCAAACTGTGGCTTTTTTAAGAGCAGTTTCTGGAGCTATTCTAAGATAATAATCTTCATCAAAATCATTATGATGTGTTATAAAAGGCTGTGCTGCTGCTCAAGATGCTGAATTACCAAGTATAGGTGTTTCTATTTCTATAAAATCATTTTTCCAATAAAATTCTCTAACTGCTCTCACAAACTCAGATCTAAACTTCATAATATCATAAGATTTTTCATTCATTATAAGATCCAAATATCTCTTTCTATAAATAGTTTCTTGATCTTGTAAACCATGAAATTTTTCTGGTAATGGTCTTACAGCTTTTGATAATATTTGAAATTCTTTTACAAATAATGTTAATTCTCAATGTTTTGTATAAAATAAATCTCCGATAATTCATACATAATCCCCTACTTGTACAAATTTTTCTGCTATTTTATAAGATGTTTTTTCTTCCCCAGCTATTTCTATTTTTTCAACAATTTCTCTTCATGTATTAAAAACAACTTTATCTCTCATAAAAGATATTTGTATATCTTTAGTATTATCTCTAATTTTTGCAAAAGTAAGTTTTCCATGTGATTTTGAAGCTATAACTCTACCAGCAGTTTTAAATTCTCAAACAGCTCATTTTTCCATCAAATCAGTTACTTCTTTTACCTTATCTTCATTTTTTACAATTTCTGAAATATCTTGTTTTCATCTAAAATTATTTGCATAACAAATAACTCAAGCATTCTTTAAATTCTTGATTTTTTCTTGTCTATCTATACTTTCTTTTGAATAATTCATTTTTTTATTATTAATAATAAATACTTATTTAGTTATATACAAAAAGTTTAAAAAAGCAAATAAAATATGTTTATTAAAGTAAAATTTAGTAATTTAACTACCTAAAATATCATTAATACTTTTTTCAAACACCTCCAATGAAAAATTCTTAGCTTGTTCAATACAGTTTTCTTTCATTTCTAAAGCTTTTTCAGGTGTTATTAATTTTATTGCATTTATCAAATCTTCAACTCTTGCTCACTCTGAAATAAGTACTCCTGTTTTTCAATCTATAACAGTTTCTTTAAGTCATCATTCTGCTACTCAAATACAAGGTTTTCAAGCTGACATTCATTCAATAGGTACCATTCAAAAATCTTCATCTATTGGTATACAAATGTTTGCAATACAATTTCAAACAATATCTGTTAATCAAACATTTCAAGGTAAAGTAATAAATTCTACATTTTTATATCATTTTGCAATATTGAAAATATCTTGTTTTTGAGGATCATTTTCTCAATAAACAACCTTTAATTTTTTATTTGGTAAAAATTTAAAAGCCTCAACAATTTTATCAATTCTTTTTGCTGTTGAAAGTCTTGAATAACTTAAATAATAATCTCATTGCCCTACCCATTTGAATTTTGATAAATCAACAGGCGGATATAATACTTGTGATTCATATCATAAAAATGCTTTAATTCTTTTCCCCGTATTTATAGAGTTAGTTAACAAAAGATCTATTTTTTTTATATCTTGCTCATACATTTTTCTAAAAAGACTAGAAAGAAAGTTAAAAGCAAATTTTAAATAAAAAGGAACTTTTTTGAGATACTCTTCTCTCAAGTCATATAAATATCTAGGTGGAGTATGACAATAATATATAGTTTTAGTTCACGGTTTTATATTTCTAACTGCTCATAAACAATCTCAAGAAAAAATAACAGTATCATAATCACTCAAAAACTTAGTCTTAAACATAAAATCCTTTTTAAGTCTAATATGCCTAAATCACTTCTTAAAAATCTCACTACTTACTTGAATTATCTTTCCTTTAAATCCTTCTTTTCTAAGATCAAAACTTCCTGCACTAAAAAAACCTGATGCAATATCAGCATCAAGAGCCTTTGCCATCATAAGTATAAGTCTTTCCCCTCCTCATTTATACAAAAATGTATCATGAAGAATTATTATTTTATTTTTCTTTCACATAAATTTGATAATATTTAATTTTTCTCTAAGATTAAACTAATGATAATTAATAATACTATCTTATAAAAATATGTACATTTGGCAAACAAAAAAATGGTGAGAAATGCTTGTTTCTAGTAAACAAGCTGAAAAAATAATTAAAATTGAATGAATACAAATAGAAAAAAGAAGAATTAGTTTATGACAATTTGGACTTTTTATCATTTGATTAGATGAAAAAGATTTAACAAAAATTGAACAAAATAAACAAAAATTGATAAAAATATGTAAAAATGAAAAGGCTTTGTTTATTCAGGTTGA
>CAZJHB010000009.1:2841-5764 GCA_964545685.1 uncultured Candidatus Peribacteria bacterium
GATATTATAAGAAGTTTATAACTCCTTATACAGCTATAATTGACTTAAATAAATCAGAGGAAGAAATATTAAAAGATATGAAACCAAAAGGTAGGTATAATATAAAATTGGCTACAAAAAAATGAATTATTATTAAAGAAGTAGAAAAAACAAAAGAAAATGCCCTAAAATATTATAATTTGATGATGGAAACAACATCTAGAAATTGATTTTATTGAAATACTTTGGAATTTTATATAGATTTCTTAGAAAAAATTGATAATTCAAAATTATTACTTGCTTATTTTGAAGATAAAGTAATTGCTTGATGAATTTTTATTTTTGATAAAGAAGTTTCTATATATTACTATTGAGCATCAACTAGTAATCCAAAATATAGAAACCTTATGGCGCCTTTTTTATTACAATGGGAAGCTATAAAAATAGCTAAAGAATATTGATCAAAAATATATGATTTTTTATGAATAGCTAAACCATGAAATAATAATTCTTCTCTTAAATGAGTTACTGATTTTAAGCTTAAATTAACAAAAAATATTATAAATGTTAGTGATAGCTATATTTATATAAATAAAAAATTTCTTTATTATTTTATAAAAATCGTTAAAATGTTAAAAAAATAATATATTTTTTAATTTATTTATTTTTTAATTTTTATAATTATGTTTTTTTTAAAACCTTTACCTTTTGATGAGAGTGCTTTAGAACCTTATATCTCTAGTGAGACTATAAAATACCATTATGGTAAACACCATACTAATTATCTAGATACTCTTAATAAACTAATAGCATGAAGTGAATATGAAGCAATGACTTTAGAAGAAGTTATAAAAAATTCTAAGTGAGTTATTTTTACTAATGCTGCTCAAGTTTATAATCATGATTTTTATTGGAAAAATCTTTGACCTGACTGATGAGAAGAACCTGAATGAGAATTATTAAGATTAATAGAACAAAGTTTTGAAACATATTATAATTTTAGATCTGTTTTTAATATGGAAGCTAAAAATCTTGTTGGTTCTGGTTGGGTTTGGCTTGTACAAAATCCTTACTGAAAATTAGAAGTTATATCTACACCTAATGCAGATACAATTATTACAACTGAAAATAAACCACTACTTGTAGCAGATGTTTGGGAACATGCATATTACCTTGACACAAAAAATGATAGAGCAAGATATTTAGAAAATTTTTGGAATTTAGTTGATTGGAGTAAGATAGAATTGTAGAAAATTTAATTTAAACTAAATAAAAAAACTATCTAAATCAAAATTGATTTAGATAGTTTTTTGTTTAAAAACAAATTTTATGATATACTTATTAATAATAATATAGATAAATCAAATAACAAATTGCTTGATGAAATATTTCATGTTTTTAAAAGTGCTATTGTAAAAGTTAGTGATAAAAAAATTTTAGAAGTATTTAAAAATTCATATAAAGATTTAAAAGTAATGAAAAAACAAGAGTTAGAAGAAAAAAACAAAGAAGATATTGAATTAAGTGAATTAGAAAAAGAATTAGAAAAAATTATTTAATAATAATATAATAATGACACCAGAAACATTTTATATGGGAGAAAATTAAAACTTAACTCCAAATGAATGAGTTGAACTATCAGATGAGAAACAAGTATTAGAAACTATGGAAACTACAACACCAATTGAAAAACAAGAAATTATTGCAGATATTAATGAATGAATAAAATGAATTCCTGATTTACGGAGAAAGACCAAAAATCCTCAATTAAAACCAGAATATATAGACAAAAAAATGAAAAATATCATTATTAGTGATGCCAATCCTTATCTTAAGAAAAATAATGAAAAATCTTCTGAACAAAATACTGAAAATCAAAAAACAAAACAAATTGAAGTACCAGTGCAAATTAGTAACATTGAAATGTGAAATAATATCTATAATAGTATAGACAATTATGCCCCTAAAACTTCTAATGAAAAAAAAGAAGAATTAACAAGTGAAGTACAAAAATTAAGAGAAGCTTGAAGTGAATTAAAACACTTATGAAAAAATTTAAATGGTACTGATTGACAACAACTTGAAAATACACCTAAGGAAAATCAAAAACTTACAAAAATGATAACAGAATTTTTTGATGAAAATAGAGATTTAATAGAAAAAGAATTAGGTATTACTAATATTTCAGAGTTATCTCCAGCAGAAGCTACAAAATTGACTTCATATATAACAATGACAAAACTAGAATATAAACATGCTCAAGCTATTACCCCTTGAAAAGAAGATACATATTATGAAAATATGTCAGAAGAAGAACAATTACGTTATAAAAAAGATTATATTGTATCTTCATATTTATGACAATTATTAAAATTACCATGAAATGAAAAATACTACATTGGAGAATGAACTAATTGAGAAAAAGTGATTAATACTCATACTATAAAAAAACAATCTTCAGAATTATATAATGAAATTTATCAAAGCCTTGATAAAAATGATATAAATTTTTTAAATCAAACAAATGATTTTTCAGAAATTAAACAAAAAGCAATTAGCTATTTAAAACCAACAATAGAAAAACAGTGAATTACATTAGAAAATTGAGATTTTTATGTTAAATGAGAAAATGAAGAAAAAGTAAAAATAACTTCTATTTTCGCTAATTTTGATAATTGAGTTAAAGAAATATATGTTGCTAATTGAAAGCTTTATTCTGAAATGTCAAAAATAGATGAAAAACCTGTTTCAGAAATGCTAGAAAATTGACAAGGAATATTTAGAAATTATGCAATTGCAAATGAAAAAATATTTGAAGCAATAAAAACTATGCAAAACTCAGAAAATAATCAACTTAATAATTCTGCATTAGTATTTTATTCATGAAACTCTGAAGGAAATGAAGAAATTATAGCAGCATCGAATACTGAATGATGAACAAATT
>CAZJHB010000009.1:5864-17615 GCA_964545685.1 uncultured Candidatus Peribacteria bacterium
AAATTGATAAATCTTTACCGTATTGATTGAAATCAAGAAAAAATTGATAAAACAGTAACATCTTTAAAAACAAAATTAGGAGAAAATTTCCAAGACAATAATAATGAAAGAAGATTAATATTAGATAATTTAATTAGTTCTGATGATAAACTAGATACACAAAGAGCAATAGATTTACTTGGTAAAGTTGAAGCTTCAGACACACAAGGTCAAATTATTTCTATGGCATTACATTCTAAAAATATGGATAAAGATAGTTTTTTTTCACAACTAAACTCTTTTTATGATAATAATAAAGAATTTGCTAATAGTTCATTAGAAGATAGACAACAAATATTATTAGATAAATGAAAAGAATATTGAGAATTTTTAATTAAAATGTGAATTGCTAGCTACAAACTAAAACCATAAAAAACCTAAAAACAAAATTTAATTTAAATTAAACAAAAAAACATCTAAATCAAAATTGATTTAGATAGTTTTTTGTTTACCTTATCCTCTTTTATTTCTTTTTCTTTCATTCTCAGTTAGATATTTTTTTCTTAATCTAATTGATTCTGGAGTTACTTCAACATATTCATCATTAGAAATATAATCAATAGCTTCTTCTAGAGTCATTATTTTTGGTGGAGTAAGTTTAAGTGCTTCATCAGTTCAAGATGCTCTTACATTTGTAAGTTTTTTATTCTTAGTTGCATTTACTGTTAAATCTTGATCTTTACTTGATTCTCAAATAATCATTCATTCATAAATATCAGTAGCTGGATTTACAAATATAGTACCTCTTTCTTGTAAATTAAATAATGAATAAGCCATCGTTTTACCATTTTCCATAGATATCATAGAACCTCTACTTCTTTTTTCTATTGCTCATTTATAAGGAACATATTCTTCAAAAGCAGATGAAATAATTCATTCTCATTTTGTAAGAGTAGTAAATTCTGATTTAAAACCTAAAAGTCATCTAGTTGGAACCATAAATTCAAGGTTTGTTAAACCATTTTCTTCAATCATATTAGTCATTTCTCATTTTCTTTTACCTAATTCAGCTATTACTGAACCAGCAAATTCTCCAGGAACAGAAACTGTAACTCTTTCAATAGGCTCCATTTTTACTCAATCTTCTTCATGCATTATTACAACAGGAGCTCATACTTGTAATTCAAAACCTTCTCTTCTCATTGTTTCTATCAATACTGATAAATGTAACTCTCATCTACCTGAAACTATATAATTATCTTGTGAATCAAAATCAATCTTTAATCATACATTTGTTTCAAGTTCCTTTTCAAGTCTTTCTCTGATTTGTCTTGAAGTAACAAATTTACCTTCTTTACCTGCAAATGGTGAATTATTTACAAGAAATTCCATTTTTAACGTTGGTTCATCTATTGTTATTGCAGGCATTGCTTCCATATCTTCATTAGCAACAATTGTTTCTCATACAAATATATCAGAAATTCAAGCAATTGTAACAATATCCCCAGCTTCAGCTTCAGTAGCTTTTACTTTCTTCAATCATTCATTTGTTAAAATTTCAGTAACTCTAGCTTTTCTTTTCTTTCAATCATTTCAAATAACAAAAATATCTTGTCATACTTTAACTACTCATTCATAAATTCTACCTATACCTAATCTTCCAAGAAAATTATCATATCATAAATTAGCTATTTGCATTTTTAAAGGTTTGTCAGAATCATTTGAAGCTTCTTCTACTTTTTCTATTATCATATCCAATAGTGGAGTAATATCTTTGTGTTCATCTTCTAATTCTCTAACAGCAATACCATCTCTAGCAATAGAATAACAAACTGGAAAATCACATTGTTCATCATTTGCACCAAGTTGTACAAATAAATCAAACAATTGATCTACAACCCAGTCAGGTCTAGCTGATGGTTTATCTATTTTATTAATTACAACAATAGGTTTTAATCCTAATTCAAGTGATTTTTTCAATACAAATTTTGTTTGAGGCATTGGTCCTTCATAAGCATCAACTACTAAACAAACACTATCTACAGTTCTAAGTACTCTTTCTACCTCTGAACCAAAATCAGCATGCCCAGGAGTATCTACTATATTTATTTTATCCCCTTTATACCTAATTGAAGTATTTTTTGAATAAATTGTAATACCTCTTTCTTGTTCTTGAGCATTTGAATCCATAACTCTTTCCTCAATCCCAACTCTAGCATCAAAATCATCAGATGCTTTTAATAATTGATCAACTAATGTTGTTTTACCATGATCAACGTGAGCAATAATTGCAATATTTCTAAATGACATATTTTTTTTATTAATAATAAATTATGACAAAAATAAACAATAAAATTTTTAAAATAAAATATTGTTTTAAATCCCCAATTTATAACCAATTGAGTTTCTAAAATTTTAAAAATTTTATTATTTATTTTCTAAAACTCGACGGGATTATATAAATAAAAAAAAAAAAGTAAAGTTTTTGTTTAAAAATAGCTTTACTTTTTAATATTTATTACTTCACATTATCTATTGTCTTCTTATTACAAATTATTCTTTTATCTATTATTTCTTTAATTTTTTCAAGTAGTTGTGGATGCTTTCTAGTTAATTCTTTAACTGAAAATGATAAAATTGTAATTAATTTACAATCTTCAATAACCTCTGCAGTTGCCATTCTAATTCTTTTTCTTCAGAATAAAGCCATTTCTCATAATACTTCTTCTGCTAATACTTTTCAAATGATTCTTTTTTCTCAATTAATATTTTTTGAAACTTCAATAACTCAAGAAAGTAAAAAATACATAGCTTCTCATTCTTCTCATTCTCTAAACAAAATATCTCAAGCTTTTAATACTTTTTCTTGACAAAATAAACTTAAATCTTCTTTTTCTTTTTCTGTTAAATCAGATAATAATCCTAATCTATTTAAAAATGACATATAAAAATATTATAAAGTAAATTTTTTTAATTTTGTTTTTCAATTTTATATACTTCTAATTCATCTCACATTTCAACCATAACGTTTCATTTATATTTAACTCAACATTCAATTGGTCATTCAAGTTTTTTTACCTCTATAGTTCAAGATTTCAAAGATTTTATTTCTCATTTTCAAATAATTTTTTTATTTCTAATAATTCTTATTTGAGTATTTGTTTCTATTTCTTCTCCTTCTTTTATTTGTAATCAAAGTACCATAAATTCTTTTGAAGTATAAAAAATACCAGCTACTTTTGCTCTACATAAAATTATTTCTATTTCTTTTGTATCAAGCATTCATGTTATTATTTTTTCAATTCTCTCTGTAATATGGTATATTATATCAGAAGAAATAAATTCTACTCAAGATGATTCAAGTATTCATTTTGCTGTAGGTAAAACTCATACATTAAATCATACAAGTATAGCTTCACTTCATTGCCCCATAAGTATATCTCATTCTGTAATACTTCAAACTCATGCATGTATTATTGATACACTTGTTTCATTTGTAGATAATTTTAATAAAGATCATCTTATAGCTTCTAAAGATCAATTAGTATCAGCTTTTAAAATTATTTTTAACTGTTTTAAATTTCATGCCTTTATCTTTGACATTAATAAATCTAAACTAGATGCTCAAGCTTTCTTTTGTTTTAATAAAATATCTTTATATTCTAATGATTTATGTTTTGCAATTTCAGGTGTATTTACAACTTGAAGAATATCTCATCATTCTACTACCTTATCAAGTCAAACAATTAGAACTGGTTCTCAAGGTCATGCTTTTAATATATTTTTTGAAGCAAAATCTTTAAGAATTTTTACTTTTCAATAAGCATCATTACATACTATATTATCTTGTTTATTTATAGTTCAAGTATTAATTAACACAGTAGCAACTGGTCATAATTTTAAATTAAGATGTGATTCTATTACTGTTGCTATTGCATTTCTATTTGGATTAGCTTTTAATTCCTTCATTTCAGCAACAAGTAAAACCATTTCAAGTAATTCTTCTATTCAAAAACCTGTATGAGCAGAAACTGGTATCATAGGAGTATCGCCTCCCCAATCTTCTGCAGTCAATCAATGTTCTGCTAATTGTCACTTTACATGGTCTGGATTAGCTCATTGCTTATCCATTTTATTTATAGCTACAATAACTGGTATTCAAGCTTCTTTTGCATGATTTATACTTTCTATTGTTTGAGGTTTTACTCATTCATCAGCTGCAACTACAAGTATTGCAATATCAGTAGATTTTGCTCATCTTGCTCTCATTATAGTAAATGCTTCATGCCCTGGAGTATCTAAAAAGGTAATTTTTCAAGAATCAAGTTCAACTTGATAAGCTCATATACTTTGAGTAATACCTCAAGCTTCTCAAGATGTAACTTTTGTTTTTCTTATATAATCTAATAATGAAGTTTTACCATGATCTACATGTCACATTATACTTACAATTGGACTACGTGGTTCCAATTTTGAAGAATCATCTTCTGTAAGTAATATACTCAAATCTCAAGTTAATATATCTTCTACTCTTGCTCACTCTGAAACATCTCTTTGTAATTTTATATCAAAAGCCTCTGCTACAATAGAAGCAGAATCAAAATCTATTTTTGAATTAATATTTACCATGATTCAATTCTTCATGAATTCAGCCATCAATTTTGGTAAAACTACTCAAATTTTTTCAGATAATTCTTTTAAGGATAAAAATTCTCATACAGTAATTGTTTCTCATTTATGTCCAACCAAATGTTGAACTATATCTTCTATTTTTTTTTCTTCTTTTTTCTTTTTTGCTAATTTATTAGATCTCACAAATGTTTTTTCTGTTTCTTCTGTATAATTTACTCTTCATCTAGTTTTATTATTTCTAAATCAATTTTTTACTCTTCTATTTGTTTGTTTTTCTTCATTATCAAAGTTTTGTTTTTTCTTTTGTCAAACTGTATTAAAAGTTTTATTAAATTTTTTAATAGGTTTATTTTCTGTTTTATTTCATGACACATCTCTAGCTTGGTCTTTTTTTGCCTCACTAGACTGTAAATCTTTTCTTTTTACTACTTTTATAGTTTTTTTTCTAATAGTATCTTCTTTTTGTTTTTGACTCGTTTTTTGTGATGCTATTTCTTTTTTCTTTATTATCGAAATTTTTTGAATTACTTTTTTAGATTTTTGAACTTTTTTTTCATTTCAAGCATCTTTTTTGATATCTTTTGCTTTTATATCCTTTTTTACAACTACTACTTTCTTCTTTGCTTTTAATTTTATTTTCTTAGGCTCTTTAACAGCATTATCTTCTTTTTTATTAGAAGAAATGTTTGCATAATAATCATCTACAATCTTGTTTTTTACCATCAAATTTAATTACATTACTGAATAATATGGGAAAATATTATTAATTTTTATTAAAAAGTCAAAAGTAATATATAAAAACTAATTATTTATTAATAAAAAATTGGAATTAATTTTTAATTTAATTCCAATTTTATAATATTTTACAAGATAAATTATAGTTTAATAATAAAAATCCTCTATTATTTCTTCAAATTCAATTACATCTGATTCATCAGGTACATTTATTTCGATATCCTTATATGTTCTATCCCCTTTATTATTCAATTCAAAATCTATAATTTTATCTTCTCATAAATAAGTTTCAAAAATAATATTTAAATTTTTATTTTCATTTTGATTATTTATTAAAATATTTAAACTTCAAGAAATAAAATTATCTATTCAATAAAAATATAACATATTATCATTTTCTGCTAATTCAAAATTATCATTAAGTTCAAAATATTTTTTATCATATTTTCAATCAAAACTTGAACTAAATAAATTTTCTCATTCATTATAAACATTTAAAATTCAATCAAATTTTTTATCTTCAATATCTAAATTAAAATCAAAAGTCTTTTCAAAATCTCAAGTATAAATATATTCCCAAGTTTCATAATCCCGCTCTCATTGTTTTGAAAATACATCAAATAATATACTTCCATCTGTAAAAATTTTATCATCTTTATCCCAAACTAAATTTAATTCAAAATCTGATTTTAATCATTCATTATAAAAATAATTATTTAAAGAAGACACTCAATTATAATAAGAAAAATTTCAATTTAAAAATTTTCAAGTTTCAGAATCATCTCAAATATATTCAATATCAATTTCTGATAACTTATTAGAATAACTAGTTTTTCAAGTAATATTTCAAGTTATAGCTTTATCTAAATATTTAGTCCTTGTATTATAATCATATCAATAAGTTATCAATTCAAAACTTCAAGTCATTTTATGATCTTTTAATCCAAAATTAGAAGTAAATTCTTCATATCAACCAAGTGTTTTTCAAGAATAATCTATATAAATAAAGTCATTATCATTATTTAATTCTGATACAAAACTATAATCTATCGAACCTTCATCAGCATAAAAAACAAAATTTAATTTTTCATTTTTAACATATTCTAATTCTAAATATTCTCAAGGATAATATTCTTGATTAGGTATTACAGAAAAATAAATTTCTTCTATTTGAGTATCAGAAAAAATTACATATCCTTCAATTTCATCAAAATCTGATTTAGAACTTCATTCAAAACCTAAAGTTGTATCATCATCTCATAAAATAATATATAAAGTTCAAACTTCTTTCATTTCTTCTAACATATCTTCATATTGATTTTGAGAACAAATATCTCAATAAAAAGGATCAAATTTATTCATCAATTTTTTTGCTTCACTACAAGCATATAAAGTAGGTTGTATATAATATTTATCTCCTTCTTTTCTATAAGCTTCAAACATTGCTTGAGATAAAATTGTTTCTCACTGGGAAATTATATTACTTAATGTTATAGAATTAAACATAGTAATTAATTGATTTGCCTCTTCATCTGAATATTTAATATACTTATTATCTAAAGCTACTTCTTTAATCTTTTCTATTTGAGTATCTAAATAATCTAAATTTTCTTGTGATATATTTAAATCTTCTAGCAATACATAAAGATCTCAATCTTTAGATATTAAATCTAAAATAGTTGACAAACTAAGAGTTGATTTTTCTCATTCAATATTAGCTTCATAATCAAGATCTACTTCTCAAGAAAATTGTGAATCAAAATTTGATTTTTTTGAAGTATAATTACTTAAATTAAAACTTGCATTAACATCTCATTCATCTTTATATGAATAAGAAAAATTCATATCTAAATTTCAATTTTCTTCATAATTTGTTGTTTCTTCTAATTCATCTAATATTTTTTCTAATTTATTTTCAACTCAATTTAATAAATTTAATTGAATTTCTACAAGTTTTTCATCTATCATTTTTTTCTCTTCATCAGAAATAGGCTCTTCTTCAATAAACTCTTCTATTTCTTCAATAAATAAAATTTCTTCTTCTGTATCTTCTAATGCATCTAAAGCAACTATAGTTTTTAAATAAAAATAATTAATTATATTTTTCATATCTTTATTTTTTGTACTTGTATCAAATTTTAATTTTTCAAATAATACGGCCAATTTAATTTCAAGTTTTTCTAATACATCTCTATTGTCTTTATAACTATCAATTATTTCATCTATTTGTCCCATATATTTTCTTCATTTCATAGTTTCTTCCAAGCTATTTTTTGATAAAATTAAGCTTTTATAATCTGTATTAGAAATAGCTCCAACGTTTAAAATATTACTATTCAAAATAATAAGTAATACAAAAAATGATAATATTTTTTTAAATATATTCATAAAAAAAAGTTAATAAATAAGATAGTGTAACTATACTTTTTTATGTAAAATAATCAAACAAAAAAAATTAGTTTTCTTTTTTTTTAAATTTTCACTAAAAAAATCTATAAATCTCACGATTTACAGATTTTTTCTTTAAACTCCTTTCTGATAAATTAACACTTCAAGTTACTGTTTGAGTTAAAACTTTATCGTTTTTGTTATTGTATATAAAATTGTACTATTTATTTATATATTTCAAATATTTATTCACAAGGTTCAGATATAGTATCTCTAAAAATCATTAAGTTCATATCAATATTACAATCACCTCATCAACCACAAAATGCATTATAAGGTAAATCATATTTAGGATAAGCATAATATTCTGTTCAATATTCATTTATATATTTTTCTGATTCTAATTTAAATCAAAAAATATAATGATTTCTCATTCTCAATGGAATAGAAAAAAAATGATTCCTGTACAATACAGAAATCATCTTTTAAATAAATAAACAGTTTTTTTTATTTATTCCACTTTTGTAAATTCATATCAAATAAAAAATTTACTTTTTTTATTCATGTTTAAAAAATTATTTATTCACACGGATTAGAAGTAGTTTTTATAAAATATTCAAAATTCCTATCTCATGAACATGTATTTCATTCTCATTTTCAAAATCCAAAACATATTGGAATAATAGGTAAGTCATATTTGGGATATGAATAATATTCATCTCAATACTTTTCAATATAGGTATTTGATTCAAGTTTAAATCAAAAAATATATGGTTCATTTCAATTAGCACTACTAGTATAGTAACAATTATTTATAGGTATTATATTTTGATTAAATATTTTATTAAACTCATTCAATCATTTAAAATTATAAGAATCTTTTTTTAATCAATCTAAAATATCTTTTACTTTTTCTAATTGCTTAAAATTATATTCGTCAATTACTATTTTTTCTTTTTCTTCTTGTTTTAAATTATTATAATGTACTTTATTTTTATAATTCAAAATCAAAAATCAAGTTAATACTATCATAATTACTAATGTAGTTCATATTATAATATTTTTATTTTTCATTATTTTTATATTTAGAATTTAATATATTTTTTTAATTATCTTTATTTTCTTTTGTAAATCAATTTATTTCTTTTTCAAGTTTATAAAAAGTTCACTTTGTTTTAATTGGTTTTAAATCTTTTATTAGTTCATATTTTCAATTATTTTTATTATAGATTTCAAGAATAAAAGAATTTTCTTTATTATTTTTTACTCATTCCCAATCAATAGTATATTTATGTTTTACTACACTTGATTTTAATGTAGATATATTAATATTTCAAATATTAGATTTTGATAAATCACTCATAGTTAAAGAATAACTTCATTTTTTATTATCATCAAAATCAATATCTATATATTCTTTTTCAGATATAAAAGTATCTTCTTCTCATTTAGTTATTTCTATATCACTTATTTTTGTAAAATAATTTCATCAAGCAATCATTAAATCATAATTTTCCTTTTTATTACCTTTTACTTTTATTGTTAAATCCATTTTATTTGATATATATATTTGTTTAAAAGAATTTTTTCACAAATTGTTTAATGGCTTAATTACTTTTATTCAAGGAATATCTTCAAATGTTTTTCCTTTTTCAAATCAAGATTTTCTTCATTTACTATCAATTACATATATATCTGACTCTCAAGATAATGTATAAACTACTCAGTCATAATTAAATCATAAAGGATCTACTTTTTCACCTCAATGATAAATATCTTCAATATTTATTAATCAAATTTCAGTAAAATCAGTCCACCGTTTAGTTTTTCATTCACTATATTCATATTCTTCATTTTTAAAAGAAAATGTTCAATCATTATTATCTATTATTTCAAAATATTGTTTATAAGGAAGAAATATATCATTATTAGAAATAGTATCACTATAAGGATTATTATTATCCCAAATATATATTTTATTTCATTCTACTCTATATGGAATCACTGCATGTCATACTTCATCTCAATTATTATCTATTCATCAAAAAAATAATATATATGTATTATTAGGAGTTTGATTTAAAGTATTTAAAACTTGTTCTGGTTCCATTGTTCAAGAACTAAATAAATTTTGATGATATCAACTATATTGAGTAACTTGAAATGCAGATATTGCTTCTAATGTTTCATTAAAAATATCCCAAGATCAATTAATATTAGTACTAGGTGAATCTAATTTTTCCCAAACAGTTCATGTTCAGACCTTATTATAAAAATTTAAAAAATTATTTTGCATATAATCATCTTTTTTTAATTGCATAACAGAAGAAATTGCCATTCAATAACAATTTCAACCTTGTCATAAAATATCTTTATCCATTCACATATTTTCAAATGCATACATTAATGCATATTCATTTCCAAAAAATATAGATGTATCAAAAGCAGCTTCAAATATTTCCCATCTTGTTCATGGAATTATATTCATATCAATAAGTTCTCAAGATCAATTACGAACTTCTTCTATTCATCAAGTTAATATATTAATATCAATAGATCTATTATAGAAATCATACCCATAAGGATAAGGTTCAAATCATTCAAATAAACTATAATCACTTTCTCAATAATTATCTTCAAATTCAACCCATTCACTAATATTATAATTATTATTTTCAATTCTTACTCTCCAATAATAATCTCATACTCATAAATAAGGTACTATATATTCAACTACTTGTGGAGATAAATAATCTGTATATTTTATTTGTATAGGATTACCACCTCATATTTCATAAATTTCAAAAACTAATCTTCTTAATTCTGATGTATCATTAGGTATTTCAGCACTTAATATTATTCAAGAACCTGATTGATATTTTCAGATTTGTTCTCAAACTTCTATATTTCTTACATTAATAAATGAACTTTCAACTTTTTGTGTTAAATTAATAGGATTAGAAAGAGTATCTTCTCATATATCTGTAACACATCATGATACATTTATACACTTTGCATCTGTCCAATCTGAATCAAAAATTATTCAATCTCATTTTACTTTCCAATATAAATTAGTTCAATTTTCTTTTATAGATGTTGGTAACAAATATTGAGTTGTTGATAAATAAATATCATCTTCTCATGTTATTGATAAAATATAGTTAGTATAATCATCTATTTGATTCCATTTAAGATAAGTATTTACACTTAAATTTCAATTAAGATTATCTATTTTTCAGTATAAATATAATTTACTCGCATAACTTAAAACTCAATTATTTAATATATCTCACTTCGCATGTATATACCAATAACTTGCATATGTATTACTATTTCATCATATCGTTCAATTATTCTCTAAATCTCAATTGATTGTTAAAGTATAATAAGTAGATGTATAATATTTATTTAATGTCGCTCAACTACTTACTAATACATCTCAATTTAAAATTGTATTTGCATACATTGTTGTTGTTCAAGTAAAAGTCAAAGTATTAAAAGTTGAAGTATTTCTTAAAGCTCATTTAACTAATAAATTTCTACCTGTCATTCAATTATTTGTTCAAACTATCTCTGTATCCTCTATATTAGTTTCAAATGTTGACCGTACTGTTCATATCTTTAATTTCTCTCAATCTCAATTTCAATTTGATGATAAGATTTTTCATCATCATCATCAATGTACCCGACTAAAATATAAATCTTCTGTTCAATCTACATATAATTCATGGTTTTGCAAAAATAATTGATACTTAAAATCTATTGATCAAGTTAAAGTCACATCTCAATTAATATATAATTTAGGCTTAAAATTCGTTGATGTTTCTAGTCTTCTTACTGGAGTCGTTCATGTATCTGTTACATAAAAAAATATATCTGTATTTGTTGATGAAATACTTGTATTAATTACATTTCAATAACTATAAAATTTATTAACATAACTTAAAACTCCATTATTCAAGATATCTCACTTCGCATGTATATACCAATAACTTGCATATGTATTACTATTTCATC
>CAZJHB010000009.1:17715-18311 GCA_964545685.1 uncultured Candidatus Peribacteria bacterium
ATATCGTTCAATTATTCTCTAAATCTCAATTGATTGTTAAAGTATAATAAGTACTTGTATTATATTTCTTTAGTGTCGCTCAACTACTTACTAATAATCATCAAACTGTTGTATTACCATATATTGTAACCACCCCATTAATCTCAACCACATCATTCACTCAAGGCACAACACCTCAAACCCACGTTGATGCACTATTCCAACTACCTCAACTAGCATTAGAAGTAATCGTAGGAACCAAATCTGCTCTAACTACTCAAAAAAAACAAAAAAATATAGCAAACATCATAAACAGTTTTACTATATTTTTCAAGACATAAGACAATTTCATAACCATGTTTTAAGAAATAAAATATAATCTAAATATATAATTTTTTCTAAAAAAGTAAAATTATTTTTTACTTTAAAATAAGCAAAAACATTGACAAATCTCACATTATACTCACCCCATATTAATTCTATATTAATTTTTTGAAAAAAAGTCAAAAAAAAAATCCTTTTTTTTTACTTTTTTGCTTAATAAAAGGTTTTTTTTTATTTCTCTACTCTTCAACCAAATTCTCTCAAACCTCTAATGTTCCTTTTTCAACTGGTGA
>CAZJHB010000010.1:0-13075 GCA_964545685.1 uncultured Candidatus Peribacteria bacterium
ATCATAGATTCAAGTATACATAGTATCAACATATCCAAAAAATCTATCTAATCTATATTCAGTTTTTGAGAATATATTATATCAAAAGTCTGAGTTATCTGTTCATGAAGTATCTAGATTTGGATTAATAAGTTCAGCTCAAGCTGGAATATATCATTCAAAGGCAACTTGATCTCTAGTTTCAGTTGTTATAATTTTGTTTCTTACAATAATTAATTCTCATATTTCAAAATTAGAAATAGGATTTAAATATTCAAATATTTCTTTTTTGTATAGCATATCATCATATGAGATTTCTCAAGAAATATATTTTTGCCATTCTTCTTTTTTTGTAATTTTGATTTTGTTATATTCTTCATAATTATAGTATTCTTTGATAATTGTAAATCATTCATCTCTAGCTTTTATATCTTTTCAAGTTAGGTAATATTCCATACTCAAATCATAATATATTTTTCAATTACCTTGTTTTGTAATATTTAAAGTATTGTTATCTTGTAATATTGATAAATCAAGATAATTAGTATAATTTTCTAATTTATTTTTATCGTTGAATTGTTTTTGTTCAATTGTTTCTCAGTTTAATTTTATTTGAGTTTTATTATCTAAATTCTTTAATTCTGAACTAGAAATCATATAATTTGAAACTGCATCAATTACTGCAATATTTTCACTTGTAGTTCAAAAATTTCAATCTTCTTTTTGAGCAATAATCCATCTGTTAATATTCTCTATAATATATGATGAGTTTTCAAGTTCTTTTTCTCATAGTACAGAAATTACTTTTAATAATAATGCTGTATTCTCTAATCTTGAATATTTGCTTGTTTTTCAAATATATGCTCATCTTGGATTATATACTAATTCATTATTAACTATATTATTTACATCATTTTTGATTTCAGTTATTAAAGCATTTTTTTCTTCAGTAGTTAAAGAATTAAGATTTGCTAATTTATTTAAAACTAAATCTTTTTTTAGTGTATTAGAAATATTATAATTTTTTAATTCTAACTGCTTATACATTTTATAAGCATCATTATCTTGAGAATTATAGGTTAATATTGCTTCAATTGCAGCAAATCTATCATATTCATTATATTCGCAATTATATTTATTATAATTACATCATTCTCTTCTATTTAATGCAAATCTATGTTTTAAATATTTATCTGCGTTAATAAGTATTTCATCTTCAACTTCATATCAAATTTCTCTTAATGATGAAAGAGATTTTAAAATATATGAAGTTAATTTAAAGCTTGAAAAATTAGGGTAAGTTGAATTAATGTCATACCAATATACAAATCCTCAATCCTCTTTTTGAAATTTTTTAATATTTACTAAATATTCTTTAATTATTTGATCAACACTTTTTTGTTTATAACTATGAGTATTACTATCATAATAATCAAGTAATTTTGTAGTTAAATCATAAGTTTCTCATACACTATTATATAAATTTTTTATGTATACATTTGGCATTATGCTTGATGTTTGTTGTTCAGAGCAAGAGTAAGAATAATTATTTAAATATTCAATTGAATCAAGAATATTATTAAATAGAGTAGCTCAATAATTCAATTTGATAAAAGAAATATTATCTTTTATGCTTGCAACATTTATTTGTTCATCATATGAATTATCTGAAGTGCTTCATACAGTAGCTACAGCTTCTTTTGTTGATGTATCTTTTATTTGGAGAGTTTTTTCAATTTTATCAGTTTTTCAATCTTCACTAATAGCTTCAATAGTAATAGTTGAAGCAGCAGTATACATACTTCTAAAATTACTTCTATCATTTATTATTATATCAAAATTTACAGTTTTTGATTCTCAATCTCTTATAAATGTATTTTTAGTTTTTTCTCAATTTATTTCAATATTTGTAGCATTTAAATTAATTTCAAATTCTCAATCTATTCAAGTTTTATTAAAAATAACAGGGGATAGAGTTATTTTATCTCATACACCAAAGAAATTAGGTAAATTATCATTGATTACTACTTTTTGTGTTGTTGTAATTGTATTATATGCTATTCAAATTTTATTATCTTCTGATGTATTTACAATTGTTTCTATTACCCAAGTTGTTAAGTTATCTGGTAAATTATCACTTTCTATATAGATTTCTCATTTTTCATCTGTTATAAAATCAGCTTTCCAGAATGCTAAATCTTTAAAATCTTTTCTTATATTTTCAGTTTCTAATGAATTTTTTTCTCCATCTCTATTTCATTTATCACTTTCCATTACATTAGCTACACTATCAGTTGCTATACTACCTTTTAACATCATTCATTCTTCTAATTCAAAACTATATTCTGTATCATATTGTTCTTCAAAATAACTTATATCAATTTTACTTATTAAGTTTTTTAGTGAATTATAAACATATGTTTTTATATTTCTTTTTATACTATAGAAAAAACTATAAGGATCTTTTTTTGGATTTCAGACCAAAGCAAGTAAACTTTCATCAACCATTGATATTGTTCAATTTGCTCAAGATATAGGATTTCAATTAGAATCTTTTACTTGTAATGTTAATCAAACTTTTTCTCATGCTTTATATGATTTTTTATCTGTATCTATTTTTACATTTAAATTTTTATATTCAGTATTTACTAACGTTGAAGTTAAAGCTCTTTTATAAATAGGTAACTTATTTCCTTCTTCTGTTCAAATCATAAATACTCTAACATAATAATTTGGATAATAAGTGTCTTTTACTGGTATTTCTATCCTTTGAGCATATCAGTTTAGATCTTGAACAAAGTAATCTAAGATTCAATCATCTTTTTCTATACTAATAAACATTTTTCAATTATTTATTGGTGTTTCTAATGTATAATAAGCATTTTCTCCTACATTTACTTTTTGTTTATCAGCAATGAGTTCTAAAATATTAGAATCATCTGAATATCTAACATAATTATTTCAAGATACAAAAATTGTTTTTGATGAAATAAATGATTGTCAGTTTGAACCAGTATATGTTGCTTTTATTAAATAAGATCATGAATTTTTTGGTTTGAAGATTTTTGATATTTTTCAATTTTCATTTGTTATTAAATCATAACTTGCTTCTAGAGTTTCTTCTTGATTATAATCGTCATAAAATAATCCATTTGTTCAAGCTTTTCTTGTTATTATCCATTCTTTTTTAATTAATTCAACTTTTACTTCTTTTTCTGAAATAGGATTTGCATCATAATCTAGTACAATAAATTCTCCTTCAATTCATTCTTCTTTTGTGTTATAATATGGAACCTTTAATCATACATAGCTGTCAGTATTATGTACAATAGTAGAAATTGCTTTATTTACAACTTTTGAAGTATCTTTATCTACTATTCAAATAGTAAAATTGTATATTCTTTCTTTTTTTTGTTCAGCAAATTCAAAATCAATTTTTCATTCTCATTGTTCATTTATTTCAAATTCTTCACTTGAATAGAAATTATTATTATCTGTACAATATCACCAATAAATACAATCAAAATATCTATATCATTCTCAGAATTGATAATCTGAATAATTTTTTGCATCAAAGAAATAACTTTTTGATGATACTTCATATTCTCAGTTTGTATTAACCATTTTTCATCAAAAATAATATGTTGGAAAAATTGATAAACTGGTTTTATCTCAAATCATATAATCTGAATCTATTCACTCTACATCTACTTTAAATACAGGTTTTGAATATTCTTCTACGTAAAATTCAGCATTATTTCAATAATTAGTATTTCAATATTCAAAAGTAAAATAAAATCTTCAAGTAGAAATATCATCGTTTAATGTAATACTAGAATCAAAATTAGAATTTTTATCAACTTTTATTTCTAAAGTTTCTAATATTTTATAATTTGGTCAATAAATTGATAATTTTCATTCTTTTAAATTAGTTTTTTTATATCAAGTAAGATCAAAATTTCTAAGTAATCATTTTAAATAAACTGTGTCTCATGGTTGATAAATAGGTCTATCGGTATATAAATACAGATAATTTTTATTACTTGTTGTTGTTCATTTAATGCTATCAAAATCATAATTACTAAGACTAGTTTTTCTTATATCAAGTATTCAAAAATAATTATCATTTGATGCTATTATATAATTTATATTTGAGCTATCTTCAAATTCATAAATATTATTTTTTGAATTTAAAGAAACTTCTTTATCAAGATTTGTAATATTTTTTTCATACCTACTATCATAGTGTATAAAATCAATATTTAATAATCAAATTTGATTTCAAGATAAATCAGTAATAAAAAGTAATTTTTTATTAGTAGCATTTTCATAATTAATACTTAAATTTCATTTGATAAATATATTATTAAATTGTTCTCATTTTCATATAATACTTCATGTTACTAACATAAAATGAGTACTATTTTCTCATCAAATAATATCTTTTTCAATATTAATTTCAGTATTTGTTATATCCCATCCTAGATTATTTATTTGTATATTTTTTTCCCATTTATTTAAGCAAGTAGGATTATAATCTTTTTCGTTAGAACTATATCTTATATATCATTCTAAATCCATAGAACAAACTGTGACATCAACATTATCTACATTTATAGTTACTAAATCAATAGTGGTATCAATATTATCAGGTACAAAACTAACATTATCTTCAACTGAATTATCTAAATACATATCTTTATATTTTATATTTCAGGTAGTTACAGATGTTTCAATTCATTTAGTCACTTTGTTTCAATATTTATCTTCAATATCTTTATTAAATTTTATTCAATATGTACTGTTAGGATTTAATCTAGTATTAACAACATATAATATGCTTCAATTTTTTTTAGGACAATATCATTTTGAAATTAAAAAATCATCACTTAATTTTTTTAATCATTCTTCATCCCGTCTTTCTAATCATAGATCTTCCCGTTCATCCCGATATATTGTTTCTCATTTTTCCACATTAGTTATTGTTGATTTTGGAAAAGTTTCAAAAATATCTTTTCTAATATTCCGATTGTATCATAGTAATTCATTATTTACATATAAACATGATTTACTATAAGAAATAAATTTATAATCAATTACTTCAAAAGGATCTGAACTTATAAAGTTTTTTTCTATATTTTTTTCAATATTTTTATTTATATTTTTTGAAATAATTAATTTGTATTTACTAGAATAATTTAAATTATTGTTTAACTTTAAAAATATGACCATTTTGTTATCTATTAGATCATCAGGATCAACTTTTTTTCAATTACTATAAGATGAATTTTCTTTTAATCTTTTTCAATATTCTAAATCAAAATCAATTTTGTATCAGTTTTCATCTTCAAAGCTAAATAAATTTTTATCAAGGATTTTAATTTCTTCTTCAAAATTTAAAGTAAAAAATACATTTTTTATTGGAATTATATTATTATATCATCTAGAATCAATTACTTCTGATCAAGAAAATACTTTTTGATGTGCTGATATACTATTTAAAAAAGGATATGAACTAATATTTAATGTTCAATTTTCAGTAGTTTCTATATTACCATATTTTGGTTTGATTCATTTGGATAATTGTAAAGTGTAATTAGTATCATATTTATAATTTGCTCAATCAATATTAATAATTACAAGTGATTCGTTTTCTAAATTTGATTCATGATCTAAATAATAAGATAAATTTATATTTTTTTCTACACCGTTTTCTTTTAAAATTAATTTTTCTTTTAAGCTTTCTAAATTTACAGGAAAATTAAATCTAACTTGTATGTTATCATTTGTATGGAATTTTTTATTTACATGATAAGTTAATTTTGGAGTTATTATTTCTGTTCAAGTTCATGAAAAATTTTCATATATAAGTCACTCAGTAGGAATTACGCTAATTTTATATTTTGTTGCTCAGTTAAATCAGTCTTTAGGAATAAACTCCATAACTGATGATGTAGTCCATTTACATGTTCATTCAACTTGAGGTTCTATTTTTATTGGACAAGGATATTTATCTTTTTCATCTAGATTAGTTAAAGCAATCATTGGCATATTAAAAAATATTGCAATGTTTTGATTTAAATTTTGTAAGTCTCACTGTGGAGTTATTTTAACTACTTTTGCTGTATTAATTACAGAAATATCATAGCTATACTCTGTTTCTAAATATTCTCAATTATTAGATTTTATTCATTTTCCTAAAGTAATTGAAAATTCTTGTCATACTTCTAAATTTTCTAAAAATGTATATCTTATAGTATTATTTCATACTAAAGATATATTTCAATTAATTTGAGCTGTAATTGAAATATTATCATTATTAATAGTTGTTTCATCTAATTCTTCTTGTAAAGTTAAATCAATATATCATGCATTATATGGAATTTTTTTACTTACGATACTATATTCTCAAGCAATTGTTCAAGTTACTAATTGAGAGAGAGGATTTTCAGTTGTATTTGGTGAATTAGTTCAGTATAGAAAGGAACTAATAATTATTAATAAAACAAAAAAAATATAAATAAGAATTTTTTTATATTTAGTTATTGTATTTTGAAACTCCATTTTTGTAATAATTAGATTATATTTTAGTATTATAATTATATTATATTTTTGGAATTGATGCAAGTTTAGGTACCGGTACCCTGGGGTACCGGTACCTTAAACTACCTAAATTAAAAAAAGTTGTTTTATAAAAAATATTATGATAAAATAGTTTTTGAAAATATATTATTAACAATAAATTACATATGCAAGAAAATTTATCTTTTGATTATGCTAGAAAAAATTGAACTGATTTTAATAAATTAATTCAAAAAGCTTCAAAAAATTGAATAATATCTCAAGAAGAATTATCAATATTAAGTAGAGTTTATAAAGAAAATATGTCAAGTGTTATTAAAATAAATAAGAATAATTTAAAAATATTAAGTGAATCTTTAAATTCAGATAATAGTCTAAAAAATACTTTTAATAAATTAATAAATTTACAAGAAACTAATGATTATAATCCAATAAAAAATTACATTTTTACTTTGAAGAAATATCAGGATTTAGATATAACTAAAGAGAATAGTTCCGAGGTTTTAAAGAGATGATGAACTCATGATATATTTTTTGCAGTTCAATGATTATTAATATCTTTAAATAAAAAATATGATCCAAAATGAGTTGATTGATTTTATTGAAAAAATACAAAAGCTGCGATATTACTATTTCAACAAGATAATAATTTAAACAAACAGAATTGAATTTTGACAAGTGAAACTATTAAAAAATTGATTAAGCTTTTAGAAAAATCAACAGCAGAAGAAGATTTACCAGTAAAAGAAGAAAAATTACTAGTAGAAGAAGATGAATCATCAGTAGAAGAAGATGAATCATCAGTAGAAGAAGATAAATCATCAGTAGAAGAAGATAAATCAACAGCAGAAGAAGATTTACCAGTAAAAGAAGAAAAATTACTAGTAGAAGAAGATGAATTTGTTGCAACAAAAGAAGATTTAACAATATTTAATGATTTATTATTAAGACAAAAAGAAGATATTTCTTGAGAAAAAGAACAAAAAAATCAATTATCATTAGAAAGAATAAATCAATTTAATTATGTGGTTTGGGAAACTTATAAGGTAAGACAGAAAATAACAGATCCTACTATATTAGAAACATTTGAAGCAAATATTGATAATACTAATGTAAAAAATGAATTTAAAGTACAATTTTTAGATACATTAATAAAATATTATGATAGTGTATGAAATAGTGAAAAATCAAGAGAATTAGCAAAAAAATATCTTGATATTATTGATGCTAATCCTAGTATGGAATATCATGTAGAAGATTATGAATTTGCAAAAAAAATTGTTTGAAATAATGAAACAGAGGAATAAAAATAGAATTAGTTTATGAAGAATTTAAGCTTAAAGTACAAAAATTATTAGAAAAATATTGATAAAAATAGCAAATTGGTATATAATAAAAGTGTAAATATGTTAAAAATTGTTTTTTTAATACAATTAATTTATGCATGAACGTAAAGAAATAGAAAAACTTTTATTAAAAAATCAAAGGTCTAGACTAATAGCAGAGAATATTGTAGTTGAATATAATAATCACTTTTATAAAAGTCCTAATTTTTCAGGAGAATTCTTGTTTTATAAATGAGTTTGTCCTTTTACTTGTTTGCATAAAAGTTATAAGATATTAAAAGAATATTTTTGAGATGATTTTGAAATAGTTGATACACATATTTATAAAGATGATTATTTATCTTATATAATAAAACAAGAAAAAATTAAGTGAAGAGCATTAAATAAAAATGATTTCAGTGATGAAGAAATTAAAAGAAAATTTTTAAAATTGATTAAAATTAATAAAAAAATGTGGAAAAAAGAAGGACTTTTTTTAGATATTTTATGAACTGATTTTTTAATTAAACCTTTCTCTATTCATAATGTTTTTATTTGTGAGAATAAAAAATTATATATTTTTGATTTTGGCTTATTAAATAAAAAGGCAAATTCATATATTTTTAGGTTTGTATCTTATTTTTTTTATAATTTACAATTATTTTGGATAAAGGTTTTATTTTTTCTTTCAGATAAATCATAAAAGGGTACCGGTACCCTTTTATTAAGCATAATTAAGCTATTTTATTGGGTACCGGTACCCAAGATCGGTACCCAAGCCCCCCCAAAAAAAACAAAAAAAGCCCCCCCTTACACTCAGTAAGGTGGGGGATTGAAAAAGTTAAACATTAACTGGTAGAACTAGGCTTGTGCTGTTGTTAGCCGGAGCACAAGATTGCAGGGCCGGGCAAGGTAGGGCCGATCCGAACGCCGCCGGTATCGTATGCGCAAAATATTTTTTTTATTAAAATGAAGTCTTGCATAACCGACATCTGTTTCTTGGCAATGTTCCATTTGTTTGTCCTTTCTCATAAGGTTTTTTATCATGTCTATCTAAGCTGTTCTTAGTAGAAGATGACTAGATTATATATAAAGAAAATTATTTGTCAAGTTTTTTTTGTGAGATTTTTAAAAAAAGAAAAGTTTCCCCTATTTATAGGGGAAACTTTATACATAGAAAGGTTAATTTTCGTGCTTGGTTACCATGGGTTGTTTAGTAACCGAAGCACAAGTTCGCGGTACATTCGTTGCCGGCCTGGGCACATGAATAGGTCGAATTCATAGTTACGTTGGATTTTCCAACACCAATATCGATTTCAAATTCCATAAAACTCCTTTCATTCAGTTAAAAGATGTTTTTCATCCTCTTCGTAATCATTCTATCTGAGATTTCTCAGGAGAAGATAATTAAAATATAGAAAAAAATTAAGAATTGTCAATTTTTTTGTAGATTTTAGAAATTAAATAAAAAAGGAAGCTTCCCCCTAAACCTGAGGGAAGCTTGAATGCAGGTGATTTTAAAGCGCAATTTTTCAGTTTTTCGCAATCTTTTCAGTTTTACTGAGAATAGGTGGACCCTCGGTTTCTCGTTTCAAATATCGAGATTAACGCCATTGAAATAAATACCACTTTCACCTCCATAAAATGTTTTTGTTATCATTCTATCTAGGTACTTCCTAGTAGAAGATAACAGAATTATAAAATAATTTTTATAAAAGTCAATTTTTTTTTATTTTTGTTTTTTTAATAGCTAATAAGATGAACTTTTTTATCTGATCCCCAGTAACCATAAGGCTTTTCTTTTCTTTCTTTACATTTTTTACATGATACAAAAGCTATTTTATTTGTAACTTCTATTTTAATTGTTCCTTCAGGTATTATTGTGTCTATTGATAGATAGAAAATATAAATTGTATCAGCAGAAGAAATTTTACCTCCACATTTTGCACATATTATAGCTTCTAAATCTTCACCAATAAGAAAATATTTGATTTTTGATAACATATTATTTCTCCTTTTTTATTTACATTTTTTTATTCAAAAATCAGAGTATATAATAATTATTAATTTTTGTATATCAAATTTTTAGCATGTTTTTTTTACTTTATTTAATTTTTTAATTTTCATTCTAGAACTAGAAATATATTTTCTTGTTTCATATAATATATATAATATTAATATAAATAATAATATTATATATATTATATTTTGATATTTATTTATTGCATCTTTGAATAAATATCATAATAATAAAAATTCTAAACTATATAATATCTCTCATAGAAAAATATATTTTAAAAAATATTTAAATTTATATTTTTGTAATCAAACTATATAATTAAGATATGGACCTATTCAAGTTATTAAAAATCTTGTTATGAAAATAGTTAAATTTCATCTTTTTTCAAAATAATTTTTACTTATTTTACAAAATTTTTTAAATTTTTTATTTTTTAATAAATATTTCATAAATTTTGATTCTCAAAAATATCTTGCAATTATATAAGCTGTAACATCTCAAAAACTAGTTGAAAATAATATTATAAAAAATAAAATAAATAATTCATTTAAATTTTCAGCTAAGGCTCAAGCTGCTATTATGAAAAACATTAATCAAATAGGAAAAATTCCCATTTGTACTAAAACGGGAATTATTATAAAAAAAATATATATATTAAAATCTGAGAGAATACTTATATCTAAAAACATTTTATTTTTTATTATATTTAGGCATTTTATTTTTTCTTCTTTTTAATTTTTTTAATTTTTTTTGTTTTTTTTAATAAATCTTTTCATTCTCATCATAGTTTAGTAGCAAAAAATTCAATAATAAGTCAAATAATAGCTCATTCTAATATTATCCATGAAGTAGATTGTCAATGAAATATACTACTTTTTATTAATATTCTAAGATAATCATAAGTAAATAAAATAAATATAAAATTCATCCAAGCTCATAAAAAAATTCATCTAAACCAATAATCAAATCTCCATTTAGGAAATACAGGATGTTCAGTTATAATTCAAAAAATTCACAAAATACCTCAAAGGGTAGTATACCAAAACAAAATAGCAAATCTTGTTATTATTCTAGATTCAGGAAAAAGTATAGGTAGTATAAAAAATCATATTAATCAAAATATAAAACCAGTTATTTTTGCTATAAAAAGTCTATTTGCTAAAGATGATTTAAACATATATATAAAAATAATAAAAATAAATAAGTTTTAGAGCTAAAAAATAGTAATTTTAAAAAATAAAATAATATTTTTTTCTTTTTAACTTTTAAAAGTATTTTTTTCAATAAATTCATCAACTTCTTTTTCAAGTTTATTACTAATAATTTCGTTACTTGAAACTATAGAAACATCCTCATCATCATCAAAAGCTTCTATCATTTTTTTAAACTTTAAAGCTTTATCAAAATCAATTATTTCAACTTCATTATCAGGAATATAATCAAGTTTTGATTCTATAAATTCTATATTATTATCACTTAAAAATTTATCCACTTCATTATAGTCATCAATAGAAGTAATTATTTTTATGTAATCATTTTCTTTAATTATATCTTCTGATGGAGTTTCAAAAACAAGCTCTTCTATTTTATTATAATTATATTTATTTGGATCTATAAAAATAACTCATTTTCTATGAAACATCCAAGAAACTGCTCCTGTTTCTCACATATTTCAACTATATTTAGAAAAAATATGCTTTATATTTGAAACTGTTCTATTTTTATTATCAGTTAAAGTTGAAATCATTAAAGCAACTCATCCTGGTGCATATCATTCATAAGTAATTTCTGATATTTGTGCACTTGATTTATCTTCACCTGTTCATTTTTTTATTGCTCTATCAATATTATCGTTTGGTACCCCTTCTTTTTTTGCTTTACTTATTGCTAAGGCTAAGGCTGGATTACTATCGGGATCTCCTCAGTTTTGAGCTGCAATAGCTATTAATTTTGCATGTAGTGAAAATATTTTTCATTTTATGGCATTTACAGCATCTTTTCTTTTAGCAACTACTGGACCTCTTCACATAATAAAAATTATTAATTAAATAAACTATAATTAGTTTACTCTTTTTATTATTTTTGTAAAGTTATATGATGAATCTTTTTAAAATTAGAAGAAAAATTGTTTATTTTGATTGTATTTTTTAAAAATAATAGTATATTAATAATGTTTATAAAGAGAGGAATTTATATTTTAAAACTACTTTTATGAAGAAAATATTTTTATTGATTATTGTTTTTTTGTTTTTTATACAGTTAACTTTTGCAGATAATGATAGTACTATTTCTTATACTCGTTGTTGAGAAAATTCATATTTAAATAATGAATGAAAATGTATTTGTTATAGTTGATATGTATGGGAAGATTTTGAAGATGAAAATAATTTGAATTGTATAAAATATGATGATTATGAAATTATTTATTGTTGAAAAAATTCATATGTAAATAGTAATTGAAAATGTGTTTGTCTTAGTTGATATAAATGGGAAAATTATTATGATAATAATAATTTAGATTGTATTAAAAAAGAAGAAAATATTAATAAATATTGTTGAAAAAATGAATACTATATATATGAGTATTCTATTTGAAAAGGTAATTGTCATTGTAAAACTGGTTATGATAAAACTCCCGGTAGTGATTTCTGTACTCCAACTTCAAAATATAATTTAACAAATGATGATACTGAATTATTAAATCAATTTTCAAAAGTTTTGAATCAATTGTCTGAGACAAATATAAACAAATTGATATCATTAAAAATAGAAATTGAAAATATACTACCTAATTTAAATAAAAATGGTAGAAATTATTATTTGCTTAATGAAATATATATTCAAATTGATTTAATATTAACAGACATTGAAGAATATTAAATATATATGTTTAAAATAAAAAAATATTTTTCTTAATTTAAATATTCTATTTATTAGAATATTTTTTTTTGATTTTTTTTAATTTAATAATATAATGAATTTAATTTTATATTAAAAAAAATATTTATGAAATCATTAACATGAACAAAAACAGAACAAAATCTACTTAAAGCTTTTGCATGAGAATCTCAAGCTAGAATGAGATATGATTATTTTTCTTCTCAAGCAAAAAAGGATTGACTTGTTCAGATATCTAATATTTTTGCAGAAACTGCTTTAAATGAAAAAG
>CAZJHB010000010.1:13175-17353 GCA_964545685.1 uncultured Candidatus Peribacteria bacterium
GATTGACTTGTTCAGATATCTAATATTTTTGCAGAAACTGCTTTAAATGAAAAAGAACATGCTAAAAAATTTTTTAAATATTTAGAATGAGGAATGCTAGAAATTACGTCAACTTATCCAGCATGAAAGATTTGAACTACTCTTGAAAATTTAAAAGAAGCAGCTAACTGAGAAAATGAAGAATGGACTGAATTGTATCCAAATTTTGCTAAAATAGCTAGAGAAGAATGATTTGAAGAAATAGCTAATACCTTTGAAAAAATAGCTACAGTAGAAAAAGCACATGAAAAAAGATATTTAAAATTATATAATAATTTAGAAAAAGGTTTGATATTTAAAAGAGATTGAGTTTTGACATGGAAATGTAATAATTGTTGATTTTTACATGAATGAAATAGTGCTCCTGAACTTTGTCCTGCTTGCAGTCATCCACAAGCTTATTTTGAAATTTTTGTAGAAACTTATTAAGTTTTATATTTTACATTTTTATATGTTTATATATTTATATATTATAATATATAATACATAGTGTATAGTTGAAATAATATTCTTTGAAAAGTTATTATGAGACGTTGTAAAAATTTAAAAAAGAAAGTAAATGAAAAAATAATATATTTTCTTTGTGCCTTTACTTTAATAGAACTTATTGTTATTGTTAGTTTGTTAACTATTTTAGCTACTATATCTTTTTTTAGTGTAAATTGATTAATAAAAAAATCTAGAGATGTTGTTAGACTTGAAAATTTAAATGTTATTGATGATTGAATTAAATTTTTTAAGATTAAAACATGATTTTATCCACAACCAGATGATTATAAAGTAGTTTCTTATAGTTGATTAAATTTGTTGCAACAATGAGAATTTTGAGATTGAGTTTTTACAAAAATATGACTTATAAATAAAAAACCAGTAGATATATTAACTGATAATAATTTTACTTATTCTTTATCATATGATAAAACTGAATATGAAATTTGAGCATCTATTGAATGAAATGGTTTTGAAAATTATAATGAGTATTCTTTTTTACTAAATGATATTAATGCATCTTCAAAAATCAATTGAAAAAGTTTAGTTGTATGAAATTATAATTGAAAAATTTTAAAATATAAATCTGAAGATATAATTTATTTATTTTCTATACCTACGATAATAATTAAAGATTTAAGTAATTTGGATCTTGAAAATATAATATTTAATCAAAAATTAGCATATAAATGATATTGAAATTTACCTGCTTCATATTCTTGAACTATTTTTAATATGGATTGATGATTTGCTTTTATTCCAAACTTGTTTTTAATTTATATGTGAACAGAAGAAGATTTTGTTAATGAATCAACTAGAATTAGTTTATTAAAAAATTTAAAAGAAGCATATAGTTGAACTATTTTAGAGAACGAACCTTGAATAGTAGATATTATAGATGTTGAGATAGATTTAGAAAATCCTTCAAAAAAAGTAAAACAAATTTCTTATGATATAATAAATAAAGAATTATGAATAAATATTCCAATTATTGTAGATTCTTGAGAAGATTGGTTATCATATGATTTAAATGATTTTATTTTAGAAGCTGATACTAGATTTATTAATCAAGATACAAGTTGAAATCTTTGGTTTGCAACAAAACAATGAGTAGCAAGATTTTCTAATTGAGATTGGGAAATTTACACAGAAGAGGATTGACTTGCTAATAAAGATACGAGAACAATTATTGAAGATAGTAAATTATTTTTATGGTTTGCAACAAATAAATGAGTTACAAAATTTAATAATGCTGAAAATGAAGAAGATGAAAATTGGGAGACTTATAATCAAGTAAATTCTGAGCTTATTGATAATGATGTAGTTGATATAGCAGAAGATAATAGTTGAAATCTTTGGTTTGCTACAAAAAAATGAGTAAGTATGTATGATTGAACGGAATTTACTAATTATCAGCAAAATAAAACTTGACTTGTTAATAAAATAGTTACTTGTATAACAGTTGATTCAATAAATAATTTATGGTTTTGAACTATAGATTGAGTAAGTAAACTTTATATAGATGAAAATTGAGATGAATATTGGGAGACTTTTGATGAAAAAGATTGATTGATAGATAAAAGTGTTTTAAGTATTTACACTGATATAGATGATAATATATGGATTTGAACTATTGAGTGAATAAGTAAGTATACTTGAACAGTTTTTACAAATTATACTGAAGAAGATTGATTGATAGATAAAAGAATACAAAAAATTTATCAAGATTCTGATTGAATTATGTGGTTTTGAACTATTGCTTGATTATCTAAATTTGATTGAGAAAACTGGACTAATTATACAATTAATAATTGATTAGTAGATAATGATGTACAATCTATTTATGAAGATTCAAATTGATACCTTTGGGTTTGAACAAAAAAATGAGTAACGATATATTATGAATAAATAATAAATAATAAATAATAAGAGAAAGATTAAATAGAAATCTTTCTCTTATTTCTTTTAAAGAGCTGAAATTTTATGTTTTTTTTAATTTTATTGTAAATTTTTGTATTTTTAATTTTTTTATGTTAATATTGTATTGATATATAATTTATTTAATATTAAAATTAATACATAAATATAAAGTATATTATGATTTTCTATAAAAAAACTAAAAAGAAAATAAAAAAGAATATCAAGTATATAATTTGACTTTTTTATGCTTTTACTTTAGTTGAACTTATTGTTGTAATGAGTCTATTAATTATATTAGCAACAATATCTTATTTTAGTATAAATTGATTAATTAAAAATTCAAGAGATGTTGTTAGACTTGAAAATTTAAATACTATTGAAAAAGCTATTACCTTTTTTAAGATAGAAAAAGGATTTTATCCAGAACCAGATGATTCAAAATTTGTATATTATAATTGATTTGATTTATGGCAACAATGAGAATTTTGAAATAGAGTTTTTAGACAAATATGAATTGTAAATAAAAAACCAGTAGATATTTTAGCTGAAAATAATTTTACTTATTCTTTGTCATATGATAAAAACCAATATGAAGTTTGAGCTTCTATAGAATGAAATAATTTTGATCAATACAATGAATATTCTTTATTATTTGATAATATTTATGCAAGATCAAAAATAAATTGAAAAAGTTTGGTTGTTTGAAATTATAATTGAAAAGTTTTAAAATATGAAACAAGTGATTTAATTTATTTATTTGCATTACCTACTTTAATTACTAAAGATTTATCTAATTTAGAGCTTGAAAATATATTGTATAATCAAAAATTATCATATAAATGATACTGAAATTTACCTGCTTCTTATTCATGAACTATTTTTGATGTAAATTGATGATTTGAATTTACTCCAAATTTACTTTTGATTTATATATGAACAAAAGATGCTCTTATTAATGAAACAACTAGATTAGAAGTATTAGATAATATTGCTAAAGCATATAGTTGAACAATTTTAGAAGACGAACCTTGAATTGTAGAAATTGTAGATCTTGATATAGATTCAGAAGAGCCATCAAAAGAAGTTAAACAAATTGCTTATGATATTATAAATACTGAACTTTCAATAGATATTCCTATAATTGTTGAATCTTGAGATAATTGGTTATCATATGATTTAAGTCCCTTACTTATAGATGCTGATACAAGATTTATTACACAAGATACAAGTTGAACATTTTGGTTTGCAACAAAACAATGAGTTATTGAATTTGATTGAAATTGAAATATAGAACTTTATACAGAAGAAGATTGACTTGCTGATATAGATACTAGATCAATTATAGAAGATGATGAATTATATCTATGGTTTGCAACAAATAAGTGAGTTACAAAATATGATAATGAAGATACTTGGGAGACTTATGATTATTTAGATTGACTTATTGATAATGATGTAGTTGCTATAGCTGAAGATGGTGATTGAAATCTTTGGTTTGCAACAAAAAAATGAGTAAGTATGTATGATTGAACTGATTTTACTAACTATGATCAAAAGAAAACATGACTTGCTAATAAATTAGTTACTTGTATAACTGTTGATTCAGCAAATAATTTATGGTTTTGAACTATTGATTGAGTAAGTAAATTTTATATAGATGAAGATTGAGATGAACATTGGGAAACTTTTGATGAAAAAGATTGATTGATAGATAAAAGTGTTTTAAGTAT
>CAZJHB010000011.1:0-16784 GCA_964545685.1 uncultured Candidatus Peribacteria bacterium
TATTATTAGTTGGAATAATAAAATGGCTTATTTAAGATGTAAAATGTATTGGTGGTCCAACCGGTTGAATGGAAGAACTTTTTGAAAATCCAATTTAGTTCAATATTGGCTTTCTAATCAACAGGAAGTATATACTTTATACAAAGACCTAAAATTAATTTTTTGAAAAATTAAGTAGCCTTGTCAAGTAGTACTTTTTTACGAAACAAGAGTATTATATAAAATAATAACATAAACACAAATTAAGTCTGTATTTATATTATTTATTATCTTTATCTAAATAAACTAATTCCATCAAACGAACTAATTTTCATCACTTCTCTAAGGCTTCTTGAGTTGTTAATTTTTCTCAGAATTGTTTATAATAAAGATCTTTAAAATCCTCTAATTGTTTATCAGTAAGTTGCATATATATTAAGATTAATAAACTATAAAATCACAAAACTTCAAATACCTATCAAATAATTTCATACACATTTCTGAATCTCATAAAGATTCATAAATATACATAATAGTTTTAAATCATTCATAACCACTATTATTATATAAATAATTAAGAGTTTCTTGTTTTGTATTTATGTTTTTTAATCAGATTTGAATTGCAAGATAATAATATTTTGAATTGCCTGTCCAATGATCACTATGTGGATAATTATTTTTCTGAAGATATTTCAATAATGGTTCAATATTTCACATAATTTCATAAGTTTTATCTAAAAGAGATTTCCAAGATTCATACTCTTTTAGTGTTATTCAGTTTTTATATGCATCTAACTTTTTATATTTTCATTTTAATTGTCTTTCAGTTTTGCATTTTTCTACCTCTTTTATAAAACTCTCTTCTGAAATATTTTTACTTATTGGATAAAACTCATTAGTATTCTTTTTATCAAAAGTTAAATTAAAGTCCTTTCAATACTTTTCACATAATTTTTTAAATCTAATTTTGTAATCTTTGAAATCATCATCTCTTAAATAATATTCTATTTCTTGTTCAATTAATTCTTCGCATTGACTATATGCTTTCTCAAATGCTTTTTCTTTTTCTTCATCTGTATAAATATCTGATTCTGACACCTCTATATATATAACAAATTTTTGTTCATAATAATCAGCTCTATGCTTACCATCATGATCATAACCTAGTCTATATTCTTCCATTCATTGTTCTAACTCTTCAATATCTATTCAATAATTAACTTTTCATTTTAATACAGAAGTAATTAATTGATTGGAAAAATTATAATATCACTCTTCCTTAATTAATTCTTTTTTAAGTTTTTCGGCTAACTCTATATTATTTTCTGCAATAATATCAATTAATAAATAAGGTCATCTCCATGTATGATCTCAATCAGTTATTTTAGTCACCCTTAAAGTTAAACCAAACACTCTTCTTGCATATTTTTCTTTCTCTTCATTAGATATCCAATTATTTTTCCAAACTATCTTAAAAGCATCAGTTAATGAATAACTTACAATATAATCTTTATGGTATCAGTGTCTTAAAATTGAATCAATTATTCATTTTTCAAAAAGTTCTAAACTCTTTTGTTTATCAATTTTTGAATAAAACATACTTATATCAAAACATTTATCTATGTAAGATTGATAGTCTTCTATTCAAGTTTTTATTTCATTTTCAATAAAAATTAAATCATTTTTATTTATAACTTCATTAAATTTATCAGGGGAAATTCTATTAAAATGAAGATAAAAACTATAAGGAATAATACTATTTTCTTCTTTTAATAAAATATCTTTTAATCTAAATATTTTATTGTTATCTTCTACAACAGAAAAAATATTTGCAAATAGGAATGAGATATTAACCTTTAAATATTGTCAATTGTAATTTCATTCAGTATACATACTAATATATCTCAAATAATCTCTAACTATTGCTTCTATGCTTTTATTATTATTTAATAGTTGAATAAAGTCATTAAATAAAGCAGAATATAATCATAATTCATTATAATAATTTAAATGATGTCATTCTTGTTTCACTAAATATTTTTCAAAAGAAAATTTATCAAGTACATATGAAATAATTGAATAATTAATATGAGTATTATAATACGACCAATCGACTTTTCTTTCTTCCCTCACTACAGAAAATAATTCTTCAACTTTTTGTTTTTCAGTTTCACCTATTTTTAATCAAAAATATTTTTTGAAAAAAAGTATAAATAGATTATCTTTAGTTATTTCTTTATTATATTTTCTTAAAAAAGATTTTATACTATTATGAATATTCTTTGAATTAACAAATATTGGTAGATATTCATGACTTACTAATAACTTTAACAGAGCTGTAAATTCATATTCATCAAATGTTTTTATTAACTTAAAAAGATCTTCTCTTTTTTCTTCTATACAAATACGAAGAAATGAATTCACCAATTTTTCTTTTCAGAATTCTTCATATCTTATAATTTCATCAGAAAAATTTTTATAGTTATACTTTATAGTATTTTCAAAGAAATCTTTTATTTTTTCTCACTTAATTATTAATCTATAATAAACCCAATTCTCAAATTGATTCCAAAATGGATCTGATAACTTATCGTTTTCTTTAAGATTTTCCCTAAAATCATGTTTGTCATATATATCAGTTAATTCTTGTAATTGTTTTCTAAATTCATTTGCTATAACTTCCTTATCTTTCTTCCATAATAAAACAATAATCTCTATTAAAGATCATACTCCCTGTTCCCAAATTGATTTTAAATAATCTGTAGAGCGATAATCATCCTTATCCTTATTCCATTTTTTAAATTGTTTTTCTAGTTCTTCAAAATCAATTGATATTATATCTTTTAATTTTAAATTTTCATTCTCAATTAGTTCATTAAATACAGTTTTATCTTGTGATACTAAAGCTAAAATAAATTCTTTTGAATTCATATAATATGCATCATCAGCTCAAAATCATTTATGATTTCATAAATAAACATCAATTAAATTTAACTCAACTAATCATGGTAGGTTATTATCTTTTTCATAATCCTGCCTTAGGTAAGGTAATAACATTTTTTCTAAATATTCACGATTTGAAATTACTTTTAAGTCTCTTAAAATTTTTGAATCTTTTTCAAATTCTAATTTTAATTTTTTAGTAAAAAAATATTCCTGATATCTTCTATGTTGATAAATATAAGAAGTGTTAATATCAGTAACATCTTGGTAAGAATTCTCAAAAAATAAATCTGCTATATAATTTAAAATTAAATTTACTGATCTATAATCTAAACGACCAAACTTCTCTAGGATTAACTTTTGTAAATCAATTTGAGAAAAACGAAATTGGAATTTTTTCTGAAATTCAAAAGAAATCTCTTGATTAAGTTCAATAATTGATTGCTTTTTTGAATTTAATAAATTTAGTCTTTCAATATTTTTTCTATGTTCTCAAGAATCTAAAAGTAAATTAACTTTTTTATCGAATAAATCTATTATAGAACTATGTTCATCTAAAGTTTCAATAGTATCCCAAAATAGTTTTACTAGAAGTATATCTTTAACCTCATTTAAAAAATTATTATTGTTTTTTTTGAAATTTTTTAATTTTTCTATTTTTAACTTATTGTCTTTCTGTTTAAAATATTTATCTAAGTAACTTACTCATAAATCTTTAATTTTATATTCTCATATACTATTAAAAAAAGTTTTAGCCTTTATTATATTTAAATTTCAGGAACGAGATGATATAATAATTTTTTTAGTTGTATTTTTTCCTGATAATTCATAAATCTGATGTAAAATTATTTCAGATCTGGTTTCATCCAATTCATCAAGTCCATCAAATAAATATATAAATTCTAAATCCTTTCATTTTAAATTAAATTCATCTTTTCTTCATCTAATAATATTTTCTAATGAATCAATGTTACAATTTTTTAAATTTATTAATACAGGTATAGCATTATTTTTTACCAGAACATCATTCATTTTACTTAGATCAAATTCTATTTGATTATCATTAATTTTTGGATTTCATTTTTTATCTAATCAAGCAAAAATATGAAAAATATCATGCATTAAAATACTTTTTCAAGATCAAGGATTTCATAACAATAGAAAAACTTTTTTACCACTACTTAAAATTTCACTTTGAATACTAGATATTTCTTTCCCATCAATTTTATTAATAATTGGGAGTTTTATAAACTCTAATGACTGAATAAATGTGATTATTTTTGAATTTATACTATTCTTTATAAATCAATATTCATTTCATACTCAAAAATACAATTGAGCTATATCTAAATTCTTAGGTTGAGATAGTTTTAATAATAAATCTTTATCAGTAATATATTCTAATTCTACACTATTACTTTTAGCAATAGCCTCTAAATCCGTTTCTTTTTTTGTTTTTTTACCACTTCTTTGATCTAAAGTTTTTTCTCTATTTGAATAAATAAAAATTTTATTCAAATTTGGATATAATCTTATTCATTTTTCTATAGATTGTTTAATTTCATTCCAATTAAATGTACTATCAAAAAATTTTGATTGAAATCAATAGAATTTTCATTTTACCTCAATTGGCTCTGTTTCAATTCAAGCTTGATTTTTATAACTATCTATTTTTGTAATTTTTAAATCTCTACAAAATAAAAACATACAAAGATCTTCAAATGATTTTTGTTTACTTTCTCATTTTAGTCATAATTTATCCCATGATATATGTTCCATAAGTTATAAAAATTAAATCATTCAAATATAATACATTATTATGTTGTATAAACCATAAATCAGAACTATCCAGGTTATCAAGTAAAGAATATTTACAATATATCATATAAATGGATAACTAGGTGCTTTAAATTCTGAGAGTTTTTTATTCATACTTTCAGCTTGATCCTTGTTAAATTCAAATTTCATTATTTGATTTTTATGTTCTTTAGATATTTTCACATATTTACCTAAATAATTCATGTGAGATTTAATAGTAAAAGCATCATAATAAAAACTAATAAGAATAGCTATAACACTTATTGCTATAAAAATAAGTAAAGATATTACTCAATATTTAAAATGTAAATCATCTTGTATTCAATCTTTATTAATAAATCATAAGAATGCTATCATTCAAGCAATAATATTCATATGAGCAGTTCTAAAGTCTGATACAATTTTTAGTAAAATATCAGAATTATATCTTATTAATTCAATAAATTTATCTAAATTATTTTGAATAGTTTTTTTATTTCATGGATGTGAATATCAAAAAGCATTTTTTATTTTATCTAAAATATCCATATAATTTTTTAACAAATAAATTCAATTGACAATATTATAGTATTTATTTTTCTTAATTTTTCAATATACTAAACTCAATAAATAGTTTTTAGAACTTATGTAAATTATATGCTAATATCAAAATCACTATTTGTAGATTATAAAGATTTTCCAAAACTTGCTTGGTGGAAACAAAATAATATTGCAATATATAGAAAAATTAAATGACTTGAAGAGGAAGAACAAGCAGAAAAATTAATAGAACTTTGACAAAAAGTGGAAGATTTAGTTTGAGATTATTTCCAAAAGATTTTTTGATTAGAAAGGCTTGATGTTTTTGAAGATAATGATGCTAAAAGTGATATAGATGAAGAAGATGAAGATATAAAACTTATACAAGATAACTATAAAACTAAAAGAGATAATAATATTAAAAAAACTATTGAGGCTATCAAAAAGAAAGAACCTTTAATTTATCAACCTTGATTTTTAGTAGATAATCTTTTTGTAAGATGAGATTATTTAAAACTAAATGAAAATGGAAATTATGATTTAATAGAAGTTAAAGCAAAAACCTGAATAAGAAAAGATAAAACTTACCAATGAGAAAAAAATAAAAAAGTATGAGATTTAGAGACTAAATTTTTATCTGATATATCATTTCAAAAATATGTAGCTAATAAAGTTTTAGCTGAAAATTGATTATGAGAAATAGAAAACTTTTATTATGCTTATTTAAATTGAGAATATAAGAAAAATGGAGAAATAGAGTTAAATAAAATAGTTATTTTAGACCAAGTAGATACAGAAAAAACAATTATATTAGAGTGAGAAACATCTGATAAAGAGTTTTTAAGAAAAGATTTTTTACTAACTCCATTAGTAGTTAAAGAAGTAGTAAAACAAATGAGAAAAGAGCTTGTTTTAGATGAAAATGAGTTTAATAAAATACATTATTTTTCTTGAAGTAAGTTTATAGAATATTTCTGAAATGATAGAGAGTTTTGAACTATATATTGAAAATGATTAACTTCTGCAAAAGCTGTAAGAGAATTACATTATGCAAATAAAACTAAATTAGATGATTTAAGTATAGAAGAGCAAGAAAAATTTAATAATAATTGAGGTGTTATATGAAAAGCAAGACAATATATAATTAATTACTTAGAAGCTAAAAAACAAGGTAAAGATTTAGTAGATACTGAAAATATAAAACTTGAACTTGATGATATTAAATACCCTATATGTTTTTATGATTATGAGAGCTGTAGTGTTCCAATTCCTTTTTTAGATAATGTAGCACCATACCAACACGCAGTAGTTCAATATAGTCTTCATAAAGTATATGAAGATTGAAAAATAGAACATTTTTGAGGTGTATTAGTTTGAAAATGAGAAAAAGAGGTAAATCAGTTAAATATTGAAGATAATAAAAATAAAGTAGATTTTGAAAGTGAAAAAGTTATAATTTGAAGCTATAAAGACTTATTAGATGAGTTTATAACTGATATTTGAGAAGATTTAGATAAAACTTTTATAGTTTGGTATAAACCATTTGAAAATACAAGAAATAAAGAAATAGCTGAAACATTTGAAGATTTAAAAGATAGTTTTAAGAAGATAAATGAAAATACATATGATTTAATGGAAATATTCTCAAAATGATACTATTATTCACTTGATTTTGAAGGTTCTAACTCTATTAAATATGTTTTACCAGCATTAGTTCCTGAAATGAGTTATGAATGAATGTGAGTACCAAATTGACTTATTGCTATGCAAACTTTAAATAATATTTTTGAATGAAAAATCACTTGAAAAGAAAAAGATAAGCAAATTAAAGATTTACTACTGTATTGTGGGCAAGATAGTTTAGCTATGTATAAAATTTATAAGAAAATTAGTAATAACTAATAATACTTATTTACTTTTTCTATTTTTTTAATATAAATATATTAATTGTATTAAAAAAATAAAATTAAAATATGACTGTATTAAGACCTTTATCTTTAGAAGAATTAAATAATATATTTAATGATAAATCTTTATCAGTATTAGAGTATTTTATTAAAAAATCTATTTTTTCTCAACCAGAAAGAATGGAATGACAAGATAAATTACCAATACAAATACCTAAAGAACATATTGAACAATGGTTAGTTCAAGCACTTAATGTAAAATGAATTTGAGCTTGAAGTTACCCCGTTGATCTTATAAACGAAAAAGAGAACTGGTGAGCTGATGTAAAAATGGTTTCAGCTTGAGTTAATAAAAATTGAGAATTAACAAATAAAGACTCTTGAGAAACAAGTTTAGCTCAAAAATTCGTGGAAACTTGAAATGATTTAGATAATCTATTTAAAAATTGAGATTATGAAATTATTAAAGATAAATGGCTTTGAATTTATCAAGATAAATTAGAAGAAGTAATTGAAAAAGAAAATTTTAAAAATGTATATTATTTTATTCTTATAAGATGATGAGATAAATTATTTTTGGCATGAATGGAAGTTGTGCTAGATAATTTAAAACATACCGAAGTTGACTTAGAAAGAACAACTGATAAATCAGTATTTGTAGATTGATTTTTAGAAGAAAGATATTGATATACAAAAATATATAAATCTAAAAAAAGATTAGAACTAAGGCTAAAACCAAAAGTGTGGAATGAAGAAAATCTTTGTTTAGTATTTAATCTAGCAAATTATATAGAAAATGGTAGTAATAATCTTCTTGATTTTATAGAAAAATGATGAAGCCTAAATTCACACTGAATTGAAAACGCTAAAAAATTATTTAATTCATAAAAATTTAAAAGCTGTATAATTAATATCATACAGCTTTTATTATATTTTCTCCTATTCTTTGAAGAACAGGTACTGAAACACTATTTCAAGCCTGTTTATATTTTTGTCAATTTGCAATTTCAGGAAATTTAAAATCATTAGGAAATCATTGAAATCTTACACATTCTTTAGGTGTTAATTTTCTTATTCAATCATCTACTAAAACTATTGGAACATTATGTCATCAAGTTCCCATGTTTGCAGTAAGAGTAGGAACTAATCACTTTTTATTCTCTCTAACATATTGTCTTCTCCATTGATATACAGCTTCTTTATTATTTACATCATCCTTTATTTTTGCAAATAAAGGTTTTCAGTTATAATAAAAAGTCTTATCAACTTCTTTTTCTAATAAATCAGTAACTTTTTTATCTAAACTTATTTTTTCAGGAAAATCAAATCTATCGTAAGCTTTTTTATTTCTAAAAGCAACTATATATATTCTCTCTCTATTTTGTGGAACATTTCAATATTCATATGTATTTAGGACTTCATGTTTCACATGGTATCAAAGTTTTTTTAATGTATCTAAAATTACATTAAAAGTATTTCAATTATCATGAGATTTTAAATTTTTTACATTTTCTAAGAAAATCACCTCAGGATTTTTGTGTTTAATAATTCTAGCTACATCGAAAAATAGATTTCATCTTTCATCCTCAAATCATTTCCTATATCAAGCAATACTAAACGCTTGACACGGAAAACCTCAACATAATATATTATGATTATCCACTTCATGTCACTCTAGCTTAGTTATGTCTTCAAAAAATTGTCAGTTTTCAAATATATTAGGGCTATGATGTTTATAATTATACTCATATGTTACCCTTGCATTTTTATCAATCTCACATGCAGAAACACATTTTCATCATAAATTATTAAATGCAACATGAAATCATCCTATTCAAGCAAATAGGTCAATAAATGTAAATTTATTATTTTCTTCTTTAGGTATTAAATGAATAATATTTTTTATATCATCAATATTATATCTCCTATGAGATGATCATATCCTTATTGAATTTAATTTTCAAGATTCATCCCATCTTCTTAATGTAGAATATGAAATATTTAATATTTCTGAAACTTCTTTTATAGTCAAAAGTTGTTTTTCCTCAGTAAAGGTAGATTGTTGCATATTTATTATTAAAAAACTAATCAAATCTACTCACTAGTATATTAAAAAAAATAATAAATCAACTTTAAATATACCTTACTATAAAGGAAAAGCTATAATATAACCAATTAACATATTAGCACCTTTTTTACTTTCTCTGATCATAAAGTGTAATTAATTCCTTTATATCAGCAATAATCGCTGGTCTATTATCGAGATAATCATTAAATTTAAAACTATTTTCTAGATTTTCCTTTATAAACTTTCAAAACTTTGATTTTTCTAGAAATATATTTTTTTGATAATCCTTACCATTATCTTGAAAATGAGGTTTATCAGTTTTCCATAAATCAAATCACCAATCTATTCAGTATTTTTTTGCAATTTCAGCTATTTCTTTCCAGCTGTATATATCTTTTGGATAAAGTTCTTTTCATTTAAAAGCTATATCTATTGCTAGTCACTGAGTATGATTGGAATTTAAAGTCCAAGTTACTTTTCTTCATTTCTGAGTTCTGCCTAGTGAATATAGATAATTTTGTCTTTTTTGTGATCTATAACTTTCAGTAATAAAAATCTTATTTCAAACTTCTTTTAAAAATAGCTTTACTTTTTTTCTGAATCTAGGATGTAATTTATCAAGTCATCTATATGCTTTCATATTAATCATTTTTAAAATATAAAAATCAAAACAGCCTTACAGCTATATAAATTAAATTTCTTTCTATAACTCATGCTCACTCTACCTTTATTGCTTCTTTTAAAACTTTATCAGCAAATTTCCTATTCGGATAAGCATATATTTTTTCCTTATCCTTATATTCAAAACTAACCCTCAACTTACTTATTTCTTTATCAAAAGTTTCTCCATTATTTGAAATCATTATCTTTGAACTACTTACATACAAATAATCATGCAAGATATATCCAACATATTTTGTTGGAGAAAAGATATTTTGAATAAATTTAGGAATACTTCAAAAATCAGTTTTAAATCATTTTGGTATAATTATATAACTAAGTTTAGTTTTATAATTCACATACCATATAAACTCATCTTTAATCTCCCACTGCTTACCTCATGGTTCTTTTTGGAGTAATCAGTTTTTATTTAATATTGCTTGTGAATATTTCATATTATTTAGTAAAAGATTCTAAAATTTTCTCTCAAAAAATTGATAAAATACTAAGTCATCACATAGCTAGATAAATTCTTTTATTTATAGACTTAATATCGGCAGAATGATTTGTTACATCTTTTTCAAGCCTATTTACTCTTCAGTTAGTTTTTGTTGTTTGAATTAGTATTTTTTCTAATTTCTCAAATATTAAATCATTATGGTTTCACATAATTAAGTATTATTAATCGTTAAAATTCTATTAAGTACCTCAGTTAAAATATTATTTACTACTATTATTTGCTCTTCAGTTAAAGGTGTAGTTCATTCATTTAAAAGAGTTTGTATCTGTTCATCTACAGCACCTTTAGCTATAAAATAAATCATATCTTTGTTTACTTGTATAAATTCAAGTAATTCATCCTTACTCATAAGGAATACAGGACTTGTATCAGATCCTCAAATATCTACTCACATGTTTTTATTAATTACCAACTAAAATTTCCAAAGTTCAACTCCCTTTTACTTCTACTGGGAATACATTTGTTTTTTTACCACTTCATGACTTAATTTTATTTCTTCTAAGTCTAAATTCAGCTTGTCATTCTCATCATCTATAATCAATATTACTACTTGTTAATAATGAATATGATGAATACCAAACCTTATTTCATTTTCAATCTACTATCACTGGTCTTTCCCATCCTCAAGACATAGTATGTTTATAAGTTGTTTCAATCATTGTTAGTATTTAATATTAAATTTTTCTCTTGCTTATATTTTTCAATCTCTGCTGATATAAATACTTCCATTTCTTCAGCTTCTTTTTGATACTCTTCATCTTCAGTTGTTAAAGTTTCTCATTTTAAAACCTTACTTACAATTTTTAGGGCTTTCATTCAAAGTGTTAACTGATCTTCTTTGTTATATTTTGAATAGATAAAAGCCTTTGTCTTTTTTCTCAATTTTTCTAATTTTACTTCTTTTACTTCATCAGTTTCCTCAAAAATAATTTCTCAATTATCAGCTAAAATTATTTTAAATCATTCTTGTATTTTTTCTTTTTCTCAATCTGAAAAATCATATTTAATAGTTATTCACTTTTCATTTTTTATGTAAAATTCTGATGAGTCTGTTATTTTTCAATTTTCAATTATGTGATACATTTTTTAAAACTTATTAATATAAAAGTGCTGTAACATAGAAAGTTGTCTGAGATGTAGTTCATCATCAATAAACCCACTCTATTGATATATCCGTATCAGTAACTTCAATAACTTTTCAGTATTGGTAATCTGAACCTCAGGTATAACATCTATTAAGAATACTATATCAAGTCGTGTATGATCATGGATTATCATATTGTTTATATATTGCTTTGTTTCATCATATTTCAGACCAGCTTCAAGAAGAATAAGCAAAGTAGTTACTATCTCTTGAATCTACTCCATCAAATTTTATAAACTCAGGCTTTCTTCATAAATTATGATTATATTTAACTATTCAGCTTGCAGATGTTCATCATCTAGAAAAATTTATACTATCAGCTTTTTTAGATAAGACTCAAAGTAATATTTTTTGTCATACAGCCTTTACTCATAAATATGTATTTCATGAGTCACTAGTTGATAAATTTCATCATGGTGTAACATAGTAATTAATGTTATTTTGAATATCTTGTCATACATCTAAATTTCATGTATTTACTATATCTATAGTAGTTATGGGGACTGTTGATAAAGTAAAAGAATAAACTCATCACTCTTGCTTTGATACTCAGTTAATTCAAGTAGTACTTTTAAATAGATCAAAGGCTAATCAAGGTAAATCTATATTTAAATTCTTTGCATACACATTATAATCTCACCAAGTCCATAACTCTAAAGGTCAATTAGTAGAATCTACATTTGTTATTGTTCAAGTTAATGTTACTTCACTTGTGCTATAAGTACTAGAAGCCCACAAAGTTACTCAGTTTTGTCTAATCTCAACTCTTGCAATATATGATGCATTGTTAGTCCATAGTCACACACTTATAAAATATGATCTAACTCAATATCAATCTATCGCTATGTCTTTGTATTTAATCCAGTCATCCTGACTAGTATTTGAGTACTGAGTAGTTTCTGAGATTACAGGTTTTTCTAAACCATTTAATACTAATTTATTATTAGTATCTCAAGCTGAATTACTTATAATAAATCAATATCTTTGATTAGGTGTTATTCCTATATCAGATCATAAATCAATTTTTGATATACTAGAGAAACTGAAATCAAGATCTACCAAAGATCATCAAGCGATATCTAAATTTCATCATGCATCCAAGCTATAAACTCTTATATTTGCAGTTCAAGTTCATATATAACTAGCATCTAGCTCTATATATCTAATACTATTTTGAGTATGTTGAAATGCTCATCAAAAAATATTATCTCAATATATTTCCAAAGAATTTCATCAATAAATTTCTCTATTATCTGTATATCAATCAGTAACTCACTTAAAAAATCAAATAATCTGAGATTGATCTCATGATAAAAATCTATAAACTTTCGTAACATCTTCTAATTCTTTATATCATTGTCTAAATGGAACTATAGCTCATCATGGAACTTCTAATTGACCTGTTGAATCAATTGTAAAATACATATCATTTCAAACGGATTCAGCTCAATCTATATACATTTTTCATGCACCATAGTTATCTCAAGTTTGATATCTTACCCTTGCATAATATGATGTAGAATAAACATTTGTTACAGCTAATTCTATATAATACTCTGTATTAGGTTCTAAATTAGCAGATGTAATATCCCATATTTTAACTCAATTATTAATAGTATTTCAATTAAATCATGTATTACTCCATAAAATAGCATTTTTTGCAACAGAATCATAAATATATAAAGCGAAAGTTTTTAAATGAGCATTATAATAACTTCAAAAATTTAGTTTAACTTGTGATATTGTTTGATTTACTCTATCAGGAGTTATAAAAGTTTGACCAATACTTCAAGATTTTAATTGATATTCATTTGTATAAGTTGGATTTCATTCACTATAACTTGCTGGATCTGTTAATCATACAATCCTTTCTCAAGGAATTGCTCATCTAATAAGTATTTCTTCAGTTTTTGATTTTACTCATGTTAGTAACTCTCAATTTCAGATAATCCTGTTCTGACTATCTGTCTTTACTAATCAATTTGCAGTTCATACTCAAGCTCAATTTAATAAAATATCAGCAATATTTAATGATCATAGATCTCAATTTTGTTTTCTTATTTCAGCTAATCATTCTCATACTGCTAATAATTTAAATAAATCTCAATTAAATGACTCAAATTTTAACAATACTTGATCTCTTTCATCTGTGATTACTCAAGAATCTATTGAAGCTAATTTTATAAAATTATTACTTGGATAATTACTCGCTGTTTTTATTTCTCATATTCAGGTTCAATTTGAATTATTATTGATTCAATCATCTATATTAGCTTGATTTAGTTCTATAAATACCTTTTTAGTTCAAGTTGTATCAATAACTAAATCAGCTGTATTTTGAAATAATACAGGAAAAGTTTCTCAATCTCTAGTCACATCAATAAAACCATAACCAGCTGTTACTTTTCAAGATTGCACTTCTAGTCATTCAACCACTCAAGAACTAGCAAGTGATTTAAAAATCTTTGCTAGATCATAGTCTTGGTTTATATTTTCTCAGTTTAATAAAGCTACTCTTTGCATTCACTAGATATAAAAAAATAACTGTAAAAATATTACAGTCATCCTTTTTCCCCTCAAGGTCTTTTATATCTCAAGATTTTTGGTTCTATTCTTTAAATCTTGTATTGTTTCAATTAAATTTAAAGTTTTAATATTTCATTTACTCAGCTTTATTTTTACCTTATTTAATTCTCATGATCTAAATTCTTTTTCAATAACTTTTAAATTAGAATCAAAATACATTATATCATTTCAAGCATCTATAAAAACTTTCACTATATCTCACAAGTTTGCTACAAAAAAATCATAACTAAGTGGTGTTATTTCAAGTTCCCTTATTGAATCTTTTCTATCTGACAATAAAGTATTTTTATCTCATGAAATAAAATATTTTTCATGTCTTCAAAACTCATTAATACTATTATTATCTTCAATATTTCAGGTATCCTTTGAAATTACTGCATTTGCTATATTTTCACTATCATATTCAAGTTTAGCTGTATCTATAGTTCTACTTCATGGGAATTGTATATCATAAGAAAACTCTACAAAGTCAGTTCAAATTGTTTTATCTTCTCATATCGAATTTAGGAAATATAAAATATTATTTTTTACTTCAAATTCATATCAATTCAATGCTAAATCTTTTAAAATATCAAAGAATGTTTGTCATTTTTTATAAGTTTTAGTTACTTGATCTAGTATATTTGAGCTTAATAATATACCTGTATCATATCTAGAATTTATTACATCAAGTACATCAATTAATATAGATTTAATTTGAGTATTTGAATATGATTTATCAGTGTATAAAATCTTATTTTTTAGTAAAAATATTTTATCATTTAGAATAATTTTTGTTTTATTCAAATCAGCTTCAACTCATCTTATTATTCAATCAAACCTTAAATATTCATAAATAATAAAAACATTCTAATATAATTAGAATACAAAAGTAAAAATTTCTAAAAAATATTTTCACCAAATGGGTGTAAAAAAAAGTGTAAAATTTACAAAAATAAGTATAATATTAATGAAATATTATACTTTTTAAAATTATAAAATTATGTCAAAATCACACACTATAAAAATTTGATGAAAAGAAATAATTATTGAATTTACATGAGAAAATATAAGTCACCAAGCTTGAGCAACGTGTTTAGATTTTTATGTTGATAAAATATGATTATTACCAATGTTAAAAGCAAATTTTGATGAAAAAATAATATTATGAAAAAGATGACCAAAAGAAAAATATACAAAATGAGATATAATTCATGAAATGATAATGTGATATATGAAATGATATGCAACGATGTCAGAATATAGTAGAATATTTTATGATCCAATTCAAAGAGAAATATTAAAATCAAATATTCCATCTCAACCTACTTTTTCAAGATGTACAAACTCTTTTAATTCAAAAGACGAAAAAAAGTTGAAAGAAATTAATAAAGAATTGATTATAAAATATATAAAACATTTAGTGAAAAAAAATAATAATAAAAAGCTAGAATTAATAGAAATAAGTGATGATTCAACAAATATAAAAACATATTGAAAACAAGAATGAACAGAATATATAGCTCATTATTGAGTGGTATGATATCATCCAGATATAGTTACAGAAGATAATATGAAATTAATAATGGCATGAGTATTGAGAGATTGAAATGTATATAGTTCACAATGATCACATTTATTAATAAAAGAAGTAATTAATTTTTTAAAACCATTTACAAAAAAGATTATTTTTAGATGAGATAGTGCTTATGCTAGACCAGAAATATTAAAAAGTTTACAAGATGACGACTTAGAAATAGAATATTATATAAAACAAAAAACATACAAAAATTGGCCAGCTAGAGAAGATATAACTGAAATTTTTGAATGAAAAATATACCAAATATTAGATTTACCAAGAGGATATTTTGAGGTAAAACAAAAAAATTGAAATATAAATAAAGAATTAGCTTCAAGATATTTTAGTTTTACTCATAAAGTAAATACATGGGATAAAGAAGAGAAAATAGTATGTAAACTAAATTATATATGAGATGGAAATCAATTACAACTTTGTTGAGAAATGAATAAAAATATAGAATTATTAATAGTAAAATGAGATAAAGAATGAGAAGAAGCTTTTAAAAGCTATGGAAGAAGATGAAAACAAGAACAATTAATAGAAGAATTTAAAAATGATTCATTTTGAAAAAATTTAAGTAGTACTGAAAAAATACAAAATAGTTGTACTATGTTTGTTAAAATATTAGCCCACAATTTAATGCAGATATTAAGAATGGAAACATTGTATGATACAAGATATAGAAACTGTAGAACAGCTACAATGAGGAATTTATTAGTTAAAATCTGATGAAAAGTAGTGAAGCATGCCAGAAAAATGATAGTAAAATTAGCAAAAGCATTTCCATATCAGAAATGGTTTAATAAGGTGATAGAACGAATTAATTTACTTAATTTTAAACTATGTTAAAACAAAAATTCAAATATATTTTTGAATTAAAACTAAAAAATAAATATATTTTTGAATTTATTAGTGTGGCTATAAATCAAAAAGTAAGTACTTTTATAGTTTCTTGTAAGTATTTTTATATTTTGAAAAATATTTTTATGAAAAAATTAAAACTTTTTGAAAAAAATCTTAAAAAAAATATTGATTTCTTATGAAAAATGGATAAATTTATAATTATGAATATTTAAGGA
>CAZJHB010000012.1:0-11183 GCA_964545685.1 uncultured Candidatus Peribacteria bacterium
TCTTGATGTTTCAATTATTATTTTTGGTATTTTCTTCATTTTTTATTATTAAAAAATAAACTAATTAATAAAAACAAACTCTGTCATCTCTTTTCCCACTTAAGCGGGAATAGAATTCAAGAGAGAGGTATTTTTTAAAAGATTTTAAAACAATTTATTATTATTCAAATACCCTAATAATAACTCCTTCTGGATTTTTCCCTCATTTTTTAATAATTTTAACTTCTACTCTATTTCAAGTTTTAGCTCATCATTTTCTTGAACCTGCAATAAAAATATCTTCTCAATCATCAGTAGTTACAAATCAAAATCTATCATTATCTTCAAAGATTCAATTAACTATTTCATCTTGAGTATCAAATATTTTTACAACAATAGCTTCTTTTTTTCATTTAAAATCAACTATTTGTGCTTTTACTTTATCTCAATCTTTTGCTCAAGCTTTTTTATTTCAATAAACAAAATATCATTTTTTCATTCACTCAACATCAATAAAACCAAAATTTCAATCTCATCCTGAATAAATTCACTCAATATATTCATTATTTACAGCTTTTTTTTCAGCACCTAAAACTCTAAGTATTTTAACTTCTGGTTTTTTTCATTTACTATATTTTAATTCCTTAACCTCTACTTTATCTCAATCTTCAGCATTTTTAAAATTATCTTTATGTACATAAAAATCTCAACCATATATTTCTCTATCCTCAGGAATAAAAAATCCAAAATTATTTCATTTTTGAAATTTTCAAACTATTACTTCTTTTTCCATAAATTTTTATCAATTTTAAATTATATATGAAATATTAACAAAAATTATTTAAATATCAAGTATAAAAAATAATAAAAAAATCAAAACTTGCTTTTTTATATACTTTTCATACACTAACATAAATTATATCATATAATAAATAAAAATATGTATATCTGTACAAACTGTTGAAATGAATCAATAAAACGGCAAGGGCAATGTAGCTTTTGTAAGGAGTGGAATAGTTTAAAAGAATTTAAGGAAAGTAAATCAAATAATAATAACAAAACTTCTTGAGAAGTAAAAATTCTCAAAAATATATCAGAAATAAACAAAGAAAATAGCCTAAATAGAATTATAACAAAATCTGAAGAATTAAATAATGTACTTGGAGGGTGAATAGTTCCTTGAAGTGTAATTTTGTTATCATGAGAGCCAGGAATTTGAAAATCAACTATAACAATTCAAATATCTAATTATATTGATGAAAAAATCATATATGTATCATGAGAAGAAACTGTAAATCAAATTTGAAGTAGAGCTAAAAGACTATGAATTTCATGAAATAATATGTTAATTATGTGAGAATCTTGTATTGAAGATATTATAGAAACTTTATCAAGTTTAAATAAATCTAAAGAAAATGTAAATAATAAAGTTTTAATTATTGATTCTATCTCTGTAATGCATTCTAACAATATAAGCTGAACTGCTTGAAGTATATCACAAGTTAGATATATAGCAGAATTATTAATTACATTAGCAAAAACAACAAATACAGCAATTTTTATAATTTGACACATAAATAAAGATTGAAACTTAGCATGACCAAAAACTTTAGAACATATGGTTGATACTGTTTTATATTTTGAATGAGATAAATATGATAATTTAAGAATTTTAAGATGATTAAAAAATAGATTTTGAACAACAAATGAAATTGGTCTTTTTAATATGACTGATAAATGATTAATTGATATTAAAAATCCTTGACTTGAATTTGTAAATACTAATACTCCTACAATTGGTTCAAGTTTATCTATTACAATTGAATGAACAAGACCAATAATAGTAGAAACGGAAAGTCTTACTACTTATACAAAATTTTGATACCCAAAAAGATCAACTAGATGAATAAATAATTCCAAAGTTGATCTAATAGTTGCAGTTTTATGAAAATATACAAATGTAAAGCTTGATTCTTATGATGTTTATATAAATATTGCTAGATGATTAAAAATTGAAGAGCCTTGAATTGATTTAAGTTTAGCTGCTTCAATTATTTCTAGCAAACTTAACAAACCTATACCCAAAGATATAATATTTATTTGAGAAATATCACTTACTTGAAATATTAAAAAGACTATACAATTAGAAAAAAGAATAAAAGAAGCTGAAAAAATGTGATTTACTAAGATTTTTACTCCAAAAACTAATAATAAGTTTGATAAAATTGAAATAGTTGAAATAAATAATATTAAAGAATTGATTGAAGGTATTGGAAAATTGTAATCTCTACTCCTTAGCTATACTACAAAACAATACCCTTTTTCAAGGGTCCCAAGCTTAGGACAAGTTACGAGGGGATGGGTTTTTAAAACTTCATTTTCTATAAAACAAATTATAGTACAAAGCTGGAATAACAAATAAAGTCATAAAACTTCATGTAAATAAACCAAAAACTATTGTATAACCTAATCATCACCAAAAAGCATCTTGTATTGCTAAAGGTAAAATTCAAAACATTGTTGTTAAAGTTGTAACTATAATTGGTTGTAATCTACCTTTTCATCCTAAAATAATTGCATTAAATTTTTGTTTATCTATATTTTCATAGTTTAATTTTCATTTTCTTTTTAATATTTCTTTATTAATTTTATCAATCAAAATAATTGCATCATTTACAACAATTCAAGTCAAAGCAATAAATCAAATTCAGAAAGTTATAGAATAAGGGAAACCCATAATATATAATCAAATATTTACTCATAAAAGTGCTAATACAACACTATAAAGAATAATTAAAGGTTGAAGATAAGAATTAAATTGAAATACTAAAATAGTAAAAATTAAGAATATAGCTATAATAAATGATTCTATTACTGAAAATATTAAATCGCTATTTTCTACATTTTCTCATCAAGCTGAATAATATATTCAATCTGGATAATCATAATTTTCTGCAAATTCCATCAACTTAGCTTGAATTTTAGTTCATGAATTAACTCAAGAAGCCAAATCAGCACCTATAGAAATAGATATTTTTGTATCTTCTCTATTTATAGCAGATAATGAACTTTTAGGTGTATAATCTAAATAATCTCAAACTTTAATTTTTCATACTGATGTTGTTATATATAAATTACTTATATCACTTGGAGTCAATTTTTCATCAAAATCCTTAATTTTTAAAATAATATCATTATCTTCATCATCAGATTTTATACTTCATGCTGTTAATCCAAAAGTATATGAATTTAATTCTCATAAAAAATCATTTGGAGTAAGTCAAGCTAAATCTAATTTATCTTTATCAAAAGTAAAAACAAATTGTCAAGGATTATCAGATGAACTATTTGAAATATTTTTTGTTCAATCTATAGTTTTTAAATATTTTTCAAAATCTAATGATACTTCTTTTAAAATATCTATTTTACTAGAATTATTTGCAATAAGTTTTACTCAAACAGCTGCATCTGATGGTGGTCAATCTTGTAATACTTGACACACTACTAGTAATCCATCTGATTCAAAAGTTTTAAAATCATTTTGCATTAATTCTTCAATTTCAAAAACACTTCTTTCTCTATTATATTTATTTACCAGTTCAACTGAAACATTAATTTTGTTTCAAGATATAGCTGTATAATAAGTTTTCATTTCAGGATATTTTGTAAGATATTCATCTATTTTATCTATATTTTTTTCTAAAGATTTTTCAACTTGTCATTCTTTACCAGTTAAAGATATCTCTATCATTCAATAATCACTATCTGGAAAAAGATTAAAACCAATTAATGGCGATAAAAAAATAAAAGTAAAAAACAGAGCCATTATTGGAAGAAAAATAGCTAGAAGTCTTGTAGTTGAACTCCTCAATACAAACTTTAATAATATTTCATATTTTTTTGTTAAACTATTTAAAAATCTATCTCTAAAAGATAAAGATTTTTCTTTTATTTTCTTTTTTTCTTGTCTATCAAATTCAAGTAACTTTTTTTCTTCTTCCTTCATATGTTCTTCCAATTCTTTATTTTTAATAAACCGATTTTTTTTATGATGTAATTTTATAAATAAAGGAGATGAAATAGTTAATGATAAAATTAAAGCAGCAACTAATGTAGAAAAAATAGTTATAGGTATATATGATAAAAATCTTCACATAACTCATGGTAAAAACATCATAGGAAGAAATGCAACCAAAGTAGTACATGTTCAACTTATAAGAGGAGATTTTAAATCTTTAACTGCAAGTAAAATTGAATTTTCTTTCGTATATCATAATCTAAATCTTTCACTTGCTCATTCAATAATTACAATCACTGTATCAATTGCTATTCAAAGAGTTAAAATTAGTGAAAAATTAGTTAAGAAATTCAAAGTCATTCAAAGAGTATTTAAAACTATAAAAGTTATCAAAAATGCTAATGGTAACAAAAATGAAGCAATTAAAGATTCTCTTAATCATATAAATAATAAAATAACAATAAAAACTAATATTATAGTTGAAACTGCCATATTTTTTAAATTTTCATAATCTTCTTGAATTATTTCAGATAAATCATTTGTATATTTTATAGATAATCATTGCATTTCTTCATTATTTTTAATATAATCTTCAAGAGATTTTTTAGAATTAGAAGATACTGAAAAAATATTTGCTCATTCTTCTTTATTAAAAGTTAAACCAATATAATTATATCATGAATCATTATAAAGTCACAATGATTGAATAATATCACTATCATATTCTTTTGTTATTTCAGAAATTTCTCATAATTTTATTTTAGATCATCAATTATTTTTAATAGTAAGGTTTTTTAAATCTTCAATATTTTCAAATTCTCATGAGATTCTATAATCATATTTTAATTCTCATATTACATAACTTCATAGAGGAGTATTTCTATTATAAGTTTTTATAGTTGATACAATTCCCTGTAAATTTATTCATAAAACTTCTAATTTAGATTTTGAAATCAAAACTTTTATTTTATAATTTCAATCTTTAGATCAACCAGAAAATAAAGAATTCGAACTCATAGAACTTGTTCAAATATCAATAGAAGTAATATTATTTTGTCATTCTAAGGCTTTTTGAACTTTTTTTGCTAAAGTATTTAACTTAAAATTTGAAAAATTTTCTTTTTTTCAATATAATAAAGCTTGAAACATAATATTACTTCAAGTATCTACCTCTTGTGCAATTGGGTCATTTACATCTTCAGGAAAATCAATAGTATCAATATTATCTTTTATATTTGTTAATACTTCTTGAGTATCTGCATCATTCTTCAATTCAACTACTACTACAGAAGATCAGACAGAAGAAGTTGAATTAATTTTATTTATTCAATCTATATCTTTTATTTCTTTTTCTATCTTAGTAGTTATCAAAGAATCTATATCAGAAGGATTAACTCAAGAATAAAAAGTAGAAATTGTTATATATCAAAAATCTATATCAGGAGAAGATTCTTTAGGTATAATATAAAGAGAAAATAATCCATATATAATTATCAAAAAAACAAGTAAAAATGATACTTTAGAATTTTTTACCCAAAAGAAAAAAAATCATTTCTTTAAACTTTCCATATCCAATATTAATTAATAATTAATAATGAATAATGAATAATATTATTATAAATACATTAATTATTCATTTTTCATTTTTCATTTTTCATTTTTCATTATTTTTCTACTAAATTAAATTTAGTTTTATCATAATTACTTACATCACTTAAAATTATATTTAAAGATTCACATTCTTCTTCACCTAAATCAACACATCATTTTATTTCAATTTTATCTCAATAAACTTCTCATAAATTCAATTTAACTTCGTTAAGTTCATTATTCTCTAAAACATACACTTTTCAAATATTATCATAATCTAATATTTCAACAAAATTTATTGGTAATAATAATTTATTTGATGAAATAGGTATATTTATATCAACTAATTCTCAGATCAAATTAAAATCATTTCAAAACTTAATTGTAACAGGATAATTTAAATTATTATCTGCAATTGTTGAAATAGAAGATATAGTTCATGTATATGTTTTATTATTTTGAACTCAATAAGCTATATCAAACATATTAATTAAATTTATTTCATCTCTATCAAAATAAACTTTTACTTCAGGAATTTTTTCATTAACAATTGAAAACAATGCTGTATTTTGTCAAACTTCTTGTCATAAATCAATTAAAACTTCTTCAATAATTCATGAAATTGGAGATGAAATTATTAATTTATTAACTTGTTTTAAAGCATCATTATAAGCAATTTTTGCAGAAGAAATATTATTATTTATACTTCTTAAGTTTATTTCTTTTGTTTTTTTAGCATTTTCTAAATTATTTTCAGCTATCTCAATATTTGATTGTAAACTTATTATTTGATCATCATAAGTAATTGTACTTGTTGATAAAGAAACTTCAGCTCATAATTCTCAAGAATTTAATTTACTTTTTAAAATATCTCTTTCTTGTTTTTGTAAATCTATTGATTTAAAGCTTGATTCTTGAGATGCTTGATATGTATTTAAAAATGTTTTTATTCAATTATAAGAAGAAATATAAACAGAATAATTTGCTTGTAAAGTAGTTTGATATCAATTAATACTTGATATATAAGAAGCTATATCAGAAGATGATAAAGTTCATTGACTTGAAACTGAATTATTCATAGTTTTTTCAAGTGAATTTAAAAATATTTTTGTTTTATTATATCAATCAATTAAACTACCCATATAATTTAATATTTCATCTTCTGAATCTATTATCTTAGAAGAAAACTGTTCTAAATCATTATTTGTATAATTAATTAAATCACTCAATAAATCTTTTGAAGCTAATTTTTGAGTAGTATCTTTAGCTCATAAAAAATTTTCAATAATATTATTAGCATTTTTATTTTTAGAAGTAACTCATAATATTTTATCACTAAATTCTATTATATCACTAATAAGAACCAGAAGAGAATTTTGTTCTTTTTGAATAGTTAAATAATATCACTCTATAGTTTGTTTATTAGATTCTAATAATAATTCATAATCATATTCTAATTTTTCAATATTTTTTTCTAATTGTTCTAGTTGTAAACTAGATTGAGAATTTTCAGTATTTAAACTTGAATTAATTAAAGTATCTTGATTTTGTAATAAAGCTTGTTCTTTTTTACTCTCTAAAGCTTTTAAATTTTGTTTTAAAAGTTCTAAATTTTTTTCTAAGTCAAAAATATTTTTATTTAAAGATATTTCTGTTTTTTCATATTCTATTCTAACTTTTTCTAAATTATTTCAAGCAACACTCAAATTTAAATTATAACTTCAAATATTATCTTCTAATTTAGCTAATACTTGTCAAGCAGTAACAGAATCTCACTGCGCTACCTCTATACTACTTACTCTTCAATTTGCATTTGAAGATAAAGTAATATCTTGAGAAGATTCTAATTTTCAAGTTTTTTCTAAAATAAAAGCAGTTCTTAAATCTAATATATTTTCTGTAGTTATATAAAAATCTTGTTTAGTTATTTCTTTAACCTCAACTTTTTCTTCACCACAAGAAGTTATAAAAAGAAATAAAAACAAAATTATTAAAAAATTAAATTTTTTCATAAAATTATTAATTATATATTATATTTATAAAATAATAACAATTATTAAATATTTTACAATATTAATAAATATTTTACAAATAAATATTATTATTATCCGAAATAATATTTGACAATTTATTTTTTATTTGTATAAAAACATTGTTAGTAATAAATCTAACAATATAAAAGAAAAAAAGGAGACTAAGAAAAAATGGTAAACCAACTGCAGAAAAACAAGCAATTAAATGAAAAACATTGGTTCATATTATTGGTTATTATGGGAATATCTCTATTGCTGGCATTAATAGCACTAACGATAATAATATATTATTCAATTAAAATGCCAAGTAATACATATAATGTCCCTTCATCATCTGTAAATTATGTTTTAGAGTATGAAATTATAAATTACTCAAAACCAAATTTTACGGGAACCGATATTAATAAAATAATAACACCAGAGCCAGAACCAAAAATATTATTTTACTTTGGTATTCTATGTTTTACATGGATATCCAGAGAAAAAATATATTGACCAATACTATATTACATTTTTTCAAAAGCATCGGATGCTTTGCATCCGGTGTTTTTATTATTCAATAAAACTTAAATCATAAAAAAATATAAAAAAATTGTAAAAAAATGAAAAAAATGATAAAATAAAACTAAATTTTTATAATTATTCTTTAAAATTATGGATAATAGTAATGTTCTAAATATTTTACTTTCATTTTTCAGTCTCTTAGTTATAGCTAATTGTATTTATCTAATAAGTAAAAGAATAAATCTTCCATATACTGTTTTATTAGTTACAATATGACTATTATTATTTCCATTATCAAGAATATGATATTTTAATTTTATTGATGATTTCAAACTAACACCTGAATTAGTATTTTTTGGCTTTTTACCAATATTATTATTTGAATCAGCATATAATATTAACATAAAAAATTTATCAAAAAATTGGATTACAATATCAAGTTTAGCTTTTTTTTGAGTTATAATTTCAACTATTTTTATATGAATTATATTATGGTATATTTTATGATTATTTTGATATAATATTAGCATATTAATAACTCTTTTATTTTGAGCTATAATTTCTGCTACTGACCCCGTTGCAATAGTAGCCTTATTTAAAAGTATATGAGCTCCAAAAAGACTTACTTTAATATTTGAAGGTGAAAGTCTTTTTAATGATTGAACCTCAGTAGCTCTCTTTTCTATAATTATATGAATTATTTTAGAAAAACACATTATATTAAATAATATATTAATACACTCTATATTATCATTTTTAATAATAATATTTTGATGAATTTTATTTTGAATAATAAGTTGATTCACATTTTCAAAAATATTAGAAAAAATAAACTATAATGAAGAAGTTGAAACTTCTTTTGCATTATTTTCTGCATATATAACTTTTATTCTAGTTGAAGTTATTAATCATTATATAGGAGTATTAGAAATATCATGAATTATAGCAACTGTTGTATCTAGTATGATTATTTGAAATTATTGAAGATACAAAATAAGTCCAAAAACAGAAGCACACATGAATGAATCATTAAAATTTTTTACTTATTCCGCAAACTCCCTTGTATTTATATTAATATGAATAACTATATTATCTGCAGAAGTACATTTAAAACATACTTTTTTAGCTTGAACTATAACAATAATAGTTATCATGTTAGCTAGACTTATTAGTGTATTCTTATCTATAAAATTTGTACAATTTTTAAAAATAGAAAAAGAAATAAATAAAAATCGGCAAAAATTATTATCTTGGTGATGAGTTAGATGAGTTATTGCCATAGTAATGGTATTAATGATACCTTGACCTTGAGATACTTGATATGAATTTTTTATAACTTTGGAAGAACGAATTTGATGGAATTTTGAAAATAATATAAAAGATACCATATTAATATGGACAATGTTTACAATTATATTTACAACTTTTATAAATACTACTACCATTACATACCTAATGGAAAAAATGTGAATATATAAATTATATAAATATGAAGAAGTTGAATATGAAGAGTTTAAAATAATCACAAATTTAAAAATATTAAAAAAACTACATAAATTTTATTTAGATAAACTTATTAATAAACAAGTATATTCAGAAATAAAAGAAAGACATAAAAATGATTTAAAAGTTTCTTTTAATAAATTAGAAGAATTTTTACAATGAAAAAAAACAAATGTTGATATTTTTATAAAAAGATTAATGTTTAAATATGCTTTATGAATTGAAAAATCTTATGTACAAAAATATTTTTTTAATAGACAAATAAATGAAAAACATTACAAATACATATTAAAAGATATAGATGCAAACATTAATAAAATAGATAAATGATTAGAAAATAACGGTAATTTAGATGAATTAAAAAATTGAATTAATAATATAAATTACTATGATAAATATTTTTCTTTTTTAAAAGAAAAATACAATTTTGAAGATTTATATATAATATATAGAACAAAATATGAATTAAGTAAAAAAGTAATAAAAGAATTAAAAAAATTACCTAATGAAGAATTATGATTTAATAAAGAAATAAGTGATTTTATATTTAATTATTATAAAATTCAAGGCAAAAGATATAAAGAAAAAATGACAAAAATATTACTAGATAATAGTAAAAATATTAAAATATTAGAAACAAAAATTATAAATAAAAACTTATTAAAAGTAGAAGCAAAAATGTTAAAAGATTTATATGATAAAGATTTAATTTCTTATAAATATTATATAGATATGATAGAAAGTATTGAAAATGATATTAATAAAAAAATAAGTTAAAAAATGAAAAAAAAATATATAATTAGTATTATAATAATTTTATTTATTATATTATTAATATTTATACTAAAATTTGATAAATATAAAATAAATAATTTAAATGAAATAAATAAAACAATTGTTAAAATAACTCCAGAAACTTCTATAATAGATATTACAAATAATCCTAGCTGAATATTAAACTATAATGAATATTGAATATGAAGTGGCTTTTTTATAAATAAAAACTGAAATATAATTACTTCCCTACATAATGTATCAAATAAAAATATTAATTACTATACTATAGATTATAATAACAATAAATATAAAATACAAATAATAAACATAGATGAAAAAAATGACATAGCTTATATTAAAATTGATTCTGAATTAAATAATTATTATTTATCACTTAGTAATAAAAAAGTAAATATTAATGATAATATTTACTCAATTTGAATAAAGTGAGAAGAAGATAAAGTATCTTATCAAACTTGAACCATAAAGAATATTAGAGATTATATAGAATTTACTCCTCAAATATTTAAATGATTTTCAGGATGACCTATTTTAAATAAAGATTTTGAAGTAGTTTGAGTAAATTATTGAATTGGTGATGGGAGGAGTTATGGTGTAAGATTGAATGATTAATAACCCGATTAGGAGTGGGTTATTTTATCTCTATATCACCCTAAGAATCTCCTCAATAGTAGTATACCCTTTTATTGCTTTTAATATTCAGTCTTCCTTCATAGTAATCAAATCATTATTTCTTGCTTCAGCTATAATTTCTTCAA
>CAZJHB010000012.1:11283-16542 GCA_964545685.1 uncultured Candidatus Peribacteria bacterium
TCTTCCTTCATAGTAATCAAATCATTATTTCTTGCTTCAGCTATAATTTCTTCAACCATTGCTCAATTTCTAATTAATTCTCTAAGTTCACTATTAAGATAAATAATTTCATATATTCAAATTCTTCATAAATATCAAGAATTATTACATTTTTCACATCAAGCTCATTCATATAATTTTAAATTTTTTGCATATAATTTACTCATTCAAATTTCTCTCATCATATTTTCAACTAATGCAACTTCAGGAGGAGATTTGTCTCTTTCCTTTTTACAATAAGGGCAAATTTTTCTAACTAATCTTTGTGCTATTATTGTATCAAGAGCAGATGCTAAAATATAAGGTTTTAATCACATATTTATAATTCTATCAAGAGTATCAGCAGCTGATTTTGTATGAAGTGTTGATAGTACTAAATGCCCTGTTAAACTTGCTTGGGTAGCAGTTTCTAAAGTAGGAGTTCACCTTATTTCTCAAACCATTATAACATCTGGATCTTGTCTTAATAAAGCTTTCAATCATGTTTCAAATGTATATCATTTTTTTTCATCAACTTCTGATTGTATAACTCAATCAAGCTCATATTCTATAGGATCTTCTAATGTAATAATTTTTTTATCTCTAGTGTTTAATTTTGATAACATTGTATAAAGTGTAGTAGTTTTACCAGAACCTGTTGGTCAAGTTACTAATATCATTCAATTCTTTTTATTTAAAGATCTTTCTAATAATCTTTTAGTAGTCCAAAAAAATCATAATTTCTCAAAATCAATAACTATTCAACTATTATCTAGTAGTCTAGAAACAATATTTTCTCAATACTTTATTGGTAAAGTTGAAACTCTAACATCAATTTTTTTATCATCTATATCAATAGAATATTTTCAATCTTGAGGTACATCAGTGATATTTAATTTTAAACTTGAAGAATATTTTAATCTTTCTGTAATCAATTTATATTCAATAGTAGTTAATTTAAAAATATCAACTAATATTCAGTCAATTCTAAATCTAACAATAATATATTTTTCATAAATTTCATAATGAATATCTGAACTTCATAAAACTAACGCTCAAAGTGTAATATCCTTCAACGCTTGATCAGTATTTTGCTCTTTAAGAGATTTTTTTACTTGATCTTCTATTTTTTTAAATCTCTCTGAAAAATATCTTTTTTTATCTTCTTTTTTAAGAATATTATCTTTTAAAAATTCTTGTACTTTTCTTGTTCAGGCTCCCACGATAATATAGTTATAATAAATATATATATATTATTATAGCATATTAATTGAGGTTATGCAAAAAAGTAAGTACAAAAGTTTTTTAAAAAAAAATTTCAAAAATCTGTAAAATCAATATAATATAATTTAGTATTAATAAATACAAAAACTATGAAAAAGAAAAAACATATAAAAATAATCAAAATAATTATATATATAATACTTTTTTTTGTGTTTATTTTTTCTATTAAAAAACTTATTTTTGCAAATGATCTATTAGAAAAAAAATGATATGCATTATATGAACAAAGAGTAGAAGAAATTTGTTGAATATATAAAAATGTAGATACAAAAGCAATAATAGCAACTGAAGAATATAAAAGAATAGAATATGATGAATCTACAACAAATTGAGAAACTATAACTAATTGAGATAATGTCTTTGAAGAAGCAAAAGAAACATATGAAAATAATATGAATAATATATATAAATGTGCTCTTTTTGAAACTCAAATTTCAGTATTAACTTTTGTAAAAGATACTGTATTAAAAACTTCTAATAATCAAGAATTAAGTGAAGAAACTGAAAATAAATTAAATGAAAAAATTGATAAAATTAAAACTGAACGAACAGATTTACAATGTAGAAATAGTAATGACGATGATTCTATTAAAAAAGTTGAAGTTTTAGAACAAACAACTTATGAATTATGTAAGTACCATACCTATTTAGAATATTTAAGAAATTATAATTGATACTTAGATCGAATGCATTCTACAGAAGATGATTTTTCAGAATGGACAAATCAAAAAATTGCATTATTTGAAATCAATAGAAAGAATGAACTAGATGAAGAATTAAAACATATTTATAAAGTATTTCCTATGGCATTTAATGCATACAAGCAATATGAAGATAATTTTTCCACTCATGTACTGCTAGAATTAATTCAAGATGATTATAAATTAGTTAGAGATGATTTACACAAAGTTTTAAATCCTATTAACCAACTTGTTTATAAGCTATCAAATGCAATGAAATTAGAATAACTAAAATAAAAAAAAAAGCCTAAACCTAAACTTCACTATAATCATAATAATTAATAAAAAAATCTCAATTAAGAGATTTTTTTTTGTTATTTAAGCATATTATGATAATATATAAATAATTATAAAAATTATTTATACAAATGCTAAAATTACTAAAAAATAAAACTATATTAAGATTCTTTCCATTTTTTTCATGGATAGAAGATTTAAAAGATGTAAAAATTTTAAAACAAGATATTTTTGCATGAATTACAGTAGCGTTTATTTTAATACCACAATCAATGGCTTATGCTCAATTAGCTTGATTACCAGTTTATATCTGACTATATACTGCATTTATCTGAGTAATAATTGCAGCATTATTTTGATCAAGTAAACAAATGTCTACTTGACCAGTTACTATTATATCATTAATGACTGCTACCGCTATTACAAGTTTATGATTGAATAGTATTTCAGTAGAAGAATATATTATATATGCTTCATTAATAGCATTTTTTATATGAATTTTTTATTTGTTACTTAGTGTATTAAAATTATGAGTAATTGTTGAATTCTTATCTCATCCTGTTATATTATGATTTACTAATGCTATTGCTATTATTACAATAATATCTCAATTAGGAAAAATTTTTTGAGTATCATATGATAAATGAAAATTCTTTTTTGAATGAATATACAACTTAATTTTATCAACTATATACAACATTGATATAACTACTTGTTTATTTTGAATATGATCAATTATGATTTTATTTATATTAAGAAAATTACTACCGAAAAGTCCAAAAGTTTTAATAGTTCTTGTATTATCAACTTTTATTTCATATTATATATGATTTGAAAATATTTATAACTGAAAAGTTGTATGAAATATTCCAAACAATTTACCAAACTTTTCATTTTGAATATTTAATAAAGAAATTTTTGGATTATTATGAACCGAAAAATTATTTAATTTAATGATTAGTTCATTTATTATATGAATTATTTGATTTACAGAATCAATTTCCGTAGCAAAATTTATTTGAACAAAAACAAAACAAAGTATTAATCCAAATAAAGAACTAATATGACAATGATTAGCAAATATGACTTGTTCGTTTTTTAGTTGATACTGAGTAGCATGAAGTTTTTCAAAAACAGCTGTAAACTTAAGAGCATGAGCACAAACTTGATTAGCTTCTGTTATAACTTGAATAATGGTTATGCTAACTATTATATACTTAACTCCCTATTTATATTATCTACCAATTACAACTCTAGCAGCTATAATAATAGTATCTGTTTCTGACCTAATAAAAATAAAACCAATTATAAAAGCATATAAAATTAATAAATATGAATGACTTATAGCTATTTTTACACTTATAATTACATTATTACTAAGTCCAAATATTGAGCTTGGAATACTTATTTGAATAATTTTATCTCTTACGATTTTTATGTATAAAACTATGAGACCAAGATTAGTAGAAGTCGCTATGTACAAAGATTGATTATATAGAGATAAAGAAACAATGTGATTAAAAACAAGTAAAAAAATAAGTATATTTAGAATTGATTCAGAATTATTTTTTGCAAATGCTTCATATTTCGAAACAAATATACTTAAAGAAGTAGCTAAAAAAGAAAAATTAAAATATGTTATAATTGATATGGAATGGGTTTCTGATATTGATTCTTCATGAATAGAAAATCTTGAAAAATTAATTGATGTATTAAAAAAAGAAGATATAAAAATTTATCTTACTTCCCTAAGAGTAAAAGTAATAAATACATTAGAAAAAATTTGATTCTTTGAAGACTTTTTCAAAAAATATCTTTTTACTAATAATAAAGATGCATTGAAACATATACAAAAACAAGAATGAAATAAGATAAATTTAAAGCCTCTTTTAGAATATTGTCCAAAGAAGAAAAAGAAAAATGGAAAGGAAAAAGTTAATGAAGATTGAAAAGAGTTGCTTGATGAGATAATAGAAAAACAGAAATAAAAAAGTTAAATCTAAATATTTAGATTTAACTTTTTTATTATTTTTATTCTGAATATGGTTCACTAGGCGGTGTAAAATTCTCTGTCCAACGAGCTATTCACTTTGATATACGTACTTCATCAATATAACCATCTATTGTAGTATCTATTGAACCTAACAATTTTCCAATAATTAAATCTAGTGATGACGTCATAACGGTACAAAGACCATTCGTTAATTCATATCAATCAATATAAATATGCATTTTACCTAAATAATATACATATGCTATATGATAATAATTATTTATAATTGGATTCCAAGGAATATTAATATTACAACTATTCCAAGAACCTATTCATGTAGTAGAAGCAAAATAAATATTTCAGTTATAAGTAAATGTTCAATAACCAGAATCACTAGCATTTTGATCAGTATTAGAAACAAAACCAACATTATTCTTAATTGAATTAAATTTTACCCAAAAATCGATAGTAAAATCACTTCAACTTAAATCCAAATCATCTGAAGAACTAATATCCAAATAATCTCAAGCTCAATCAAAATGTATTCAACTATTAAATTTTCATGATGTAGTTATTTGAGTATCTCAATATGCTGTAACAGTACTATTCAAATTACTTGAATCTAACATATTCTCTCAATGTAAAAGTAATTTAGTATATTCATCATTTCAACCTATTCATGTATCCTCATTTGTAGTATTACTACTATAATTTGTTCTCCCCAATACAACAACATCAACAAAATCAACCATTTCTCAAGTACTTGTTCTTGATAATATATCGGCATACATCGTATCACTTGCTAAATCAGATCAACTATAAGCTGTTTGAATTACTTGTACTAAATTTGATTTCTCTGTATCTGTTGAATCTTCTATTATTGTTCAAGTATAAACTGACAAGTTTACATTAATTAATTCAATTAATGTGAAGGCCCCCGTAGTGTACGCAGGCCTGCGTACACTACGAATAATTTTACAACGTACA
>CAZJHB010000013.1:0-15936 GCA_964545685.1 uncultured Candidatus Peribacteria bacterium
CTAAAATCATAGGAAAAGTTAATAATTCACCAACTGTAAAATAATTAAATAAATAACCTATATTTTCATCTGGTAATCTAAAGAAAAATTCAACTATTAATCTAAAAATTCAATAATATATTAAGAATAAAGTAGCAATCTGTCAATGAAATCTTTTTTTATGATAAAAATAGTTTAAAATTATATATAATAGTACTCATTCAAGTAAAAATTCTAATAAAGGAGAAGGAAACCTTCAATCAATAGAAAAAGGACCATAATATCAATCATATCACAATAATTCTTTATTTAAAAAGTTTCAAATTCTTCAAAGTCATAATCATATAGGTAATACTGAAGTTATTTGATCAGAAATATTTAAAAAACTAAGTTTATATTTTCTACTAAATAAATACATTCATATTATAACACCTATAACTCATCCATGAAAACTCATTCATCATTTCCAGATTTTAAAAATCTCAACTATATTATTAATGTAATATGAAAAATTATAAAATAACACATATCACAGCCTTCATCATAAAATAACTCATCAAAAAATATGAAATAATAAATCATCAAGTAAAATTTTTGTATTAGCTCTATCCATTATATTGATAAAAATTTTATTTCTTTTCCTTACTATGTAATATCATGCAACAAATCATATTAAATACATCATTCAATAATAAGTAGGAGCAATAACAAATCAATAAAAATTTAACTCAAAAATAGTCATTTTCTATATTTATACAATATTTTAACAAATAATCAAGTGTTTAATAAAATCTATATTTTTTACTTATACAAAGTCATTTAACACCATTTAATATTTTTAATTTAAATAAAATTTTACAGAATACTTGACAAGTATATATTTTTATGGGATAATTTAATTACAGATATAATTTAAATATACAATTTTAAATTTGTCAAGTTACAATAAATACAATGTTTTTATACCCGGGATAAATTAATTATATTAACATTATATTAAAAAACTTAAAAATTTAAAATAAATTATTTCCAAAATAAAGTTATTATGAAAACAACAAAAGACTTTAAAAAGTTAATTTCCGAATTATTTTTGGCAACATATTTAGTTACTTCACTAAATCCAATCCCTTTAGTTTGAAGTAGTAATTCGGATGAAATCGTATATCCATTACAGAAAATTTCTGAATTAGATTGTAGATATCAAGATTTTGATTCTTTATCGTCAAGTTGTATAAGAGATTTGCCAATATTAAATACAGATAATTATACAAAATATGCGAAACAAAACGATGGATATAATGATTATACAAGAATATATACCGTATTATGGTGAGCAAGTTACGAATACGGTTGGGATGTTGGATATGGATGACATACTTGAGTTGATATAGCAACATCGAAATGAACTCCAGTTTATAGTATAGCTGAATGAACAGTAATACAAGTTTTAAACAATGATTCTGAACGGTGAAATTCAATATCAGTTAAACATAAAATAAATTGACAAACTATTGTTTCAAATTATTCACATTTATCAAAAATAAATATTGAAGAATGAGATAATGTTAAAGTATGAGAAAAAATTTGAGAAGTTGGTTCTACCTGAAATTCAACCTGAAATCATTTGCATTTTCAAGTTGATTATAAATCAAGTTATTATCCAGCATATTATGATTATGATACTTGTTCATATAGTTATTATAAAATAACTGAAACATGAGTATGTTTTGATCAATTATCAGATTTTACAATAGATCCATTATTATTTTTAGAAACTGGTTGAGCTATATTAAATAATACAATTACTGTAGAAAAAAATACAACAGCGTCTAGTAGTAATAAAAATACAGATAATAGTGAATCAAATTTATTAGATATCTTTAATACAACTGTATATATATGATATGGAGAAAAAAATATAAAAGATGTACAAGAAATCTTTAAGACATTGTGATATTATAATTGAAAAATAAATTGAAATTATGAAGATGTAATTGATGATATAATAGAATATCAAATTGATTCTTGAATATTAGATAATAAATATGAAGAATGAGCATGACGGTTTTGACCAAAAACAAGATATCAAGCTAAAAATGACTATTTAATAGCTATATGAGATAAAGAATACAATAATGATGATGATAACGATGATGTTGAAGTAGCTGTAACTAACACAAAAAAAATATCAAGAGAAAACCTTTTAACAAGAGAAGAAATTGAAGCTATGGAAGTTGATAAATTCTTAAGTGATTATAATATTGATTTAGAACTTGAAAAAGCATGATGAAATGTAGCAGTATGAGATACAATAATTCTTAATTTAAAAATAACAAATTCTAAATGAAGAGCTTTTAGATGAAGCATGCCATCATGAATGACATTTATTGTTGATGAAGAAAAAGTATCAGTATTTCCGCAAAAATTATATTATTTTACAGACTGAAAAAGAGAGATAAAAATAACATGATTAAAAGAATGAAATACAACTTTATATGTAAAAATATGAAATGAGACATTTAAAACTTTTAATATAAAAATTTATGCTAATGGAGATGATATAGAAACTTCAATATGAACAATATTATGAGTTGATGATATAGTATATTGAGATAAAAAAACATGAATAATATTATTTCAAGATAATGAAGGTTCAAAATTAATAAATCTAGAATACACTTGAAATTACCAATTGAAAACAAATAGCGATGCAAAAATATGTTTAAAATCATGAAATTTAAATAATATAAAAAATATTTATTCAAATGAATGTGAAGATGAAGATTTCATGGATTATAAAAATTTTACATATGAAGATACTGTTTGATGATTAGTAATATTTGACTATAAAGCAGTAGGAGATAATCCTGAGATCAAAATAATTGATTTGGATGCTAATAATACTTTCGATTCAGAAGATTTAACTGTTTCCAATCCTAGATGATTAGATAATAATTATGAATATACAGATGAAGTAGTAACATTATTAAAAAAATGAATTGCTGATTGAATAAATAAATGATATTTTCAAGAAAACAATGAATTAAAAAAGTATGATGCTTTATCTTGGATTAGAAAAGCACTAATATCAATGAATGAAAATCCTGAATATCATTCACAAAAAAGTGTAATAGAAAGTAATCTTAAAGCTGTATATAATCTTAGAAAAGATACATCTAAATACAAAAAAATTACTAGAGAAGAATTATTAAATTTAGTTTATGAATATTTAATTTTAGATCAAAACTCATATTCTATAACTATAAAATATAAAGATTTAGATAATGAAAAAAATATAATTGCAAACACAATTTTAACGAAAAAAACTACATGGAAAGATCGATTCTGAGCAAATTATTTTCAACCAGATACAGAAGTCACCAGATGAGAATGAGTATATCTAATATACCAAACAATACAAAAAAATGAGCAGATATTACTTACTTTGAGATAATTTAAAATATAATTTAAAATAAAATGAAAACAAATGAAACTAATATAGTAGATTTATTCCCTGAAAATGAAGAAAGGGAATCACAAAAAGAAAATCCTGATATTGAAAATTTAGTAAAAGATGTAAGAGAACAAATGAAAGAATTACATTTTTGAGAAAAAAATTTGAGTGATGAAGATATAAAAAATCAAGAATATGCATTATCCTTAATGGAAAAAGATTTATTACATGCAATGAAAAAAAGAAATCAAAAAATGGTAAGAGATAAGTTATTCAATCAATTTGAAAATTGGTTAAAACGCCCTTTTTGATTATGAAAATGAAAAGAAGAAGGAGAATGAAAAAAAGATAATATCATACATCTATTCTGACATAATGATAATACAATAAAAAAAGCAGCATAAAAATATAATAAATATTATTACTTAACACAAATAAAAAAAATGGAAAAATTAAATGAAAAATTCTTTGAAAAAGCTAACAAAGAAATTAATAAAGCAGTATATCAAGAAGAAAATAAATTCTTCTCAATGGTTGAAAGTATTTTACAAAACAAAATTTCGTAAAAATTATACAAACATCATAGTTTTACATTGGAAATAACTAAAAAAGAGAATCAAAAATTCTCTTTTTTTAGCTTGAAAAAAATAAAAAAATACTTATATTATAACTTATACTTAATATATATTAACTAATATCCCCGTGGCCAGACCTAAAAAGAAGAAATTACCAAAGATTAATAATACAACAAAAAAATATTTTATAGCTATTTTTTTTATTTTTGTTTGAGTAATGTCCCTATTAAAATATACAGATTGATGATTAATAGGAGTTACCATACAAGATTTTTTATTTTATTTACTATGAGAATATTATAAAATAATATTTATACCTGTTGCTTTTTTATTACCAATATTTTTAATAAAAGAAAAAGATTATGAATTTGGCTTATATAGAATAATCTGACTTTTAATTTACTTAATCTCTTTTACATCTTTAATATGACATTTTGGTGATTCTGGTTGAGTATTTAATTTAGATTCTTCACTTATAACTTTATTTTGAAATATTTGAATAGTATTATTTTTTGTAGTTTTATTTATATTATCTTTAGTTATTTTATTTCAATTTTCTCCTATATTTTTTACAAGAAAAGTATTATGAACTTGATTAGACATAGCAAGTAATCTTAAAAAAGATACATGAAAAACATTGATTAAAACAGTAAACAATAACAAAACAATAAAAGAAAAGAAAATTGATAAAAAGAAGCAGGAATTAGAAGATATGATGTTAAAATTAAAACAAGAAAAAGAAGCTCTTAAAAAAGAAAAAAAAGTTAATCAATTAAAATTATCTGATGTCCCTAAAAAAATTAAAATAGAAAAAAAGGCTCCTTGAAAAATAACAAATATATTTACCAAAAAGAATAATACAGAAAAGGTAAAGATAACTACAAATCCAGAATTTAAAAACTGGGAATATCCTAATATTGAACTACTTGATAATAAAGGATGAAATATTGTTTATGATAAAAATGAAATTAGAAGAAAAGAAATTGAAATAGAAGAAAAATTACTTCAATTTAAAATCCAAGTAACAATGGAAGGTTTTCAAGTTGGACCAACTGTTATACAATATAGATTAAAACCGAAATCTTGAATTAAATTACAAAAAATTGTTAATCTTAAAGATGATTTAACTCTTGCATTAAAAGCTAAGAATATTAGAATACAAGCTCCTATTCCATGATTATGAGTTGTATGAATTGAAGTTCCTAATAATAACAGACAAATAGTATGACTTAGAGAAATAATTGAATCAAGAGAATTTAATTCAAAAAAATATGAAATTCCAATTGCTCTTTGAAAAAATGTAAATTGAGATTTAATTGTATGAGATCTTTGTCGTATGCCTCATCTTTTAGTCGCATGACAAACAGGTTCTTGAAAATCAGTATGAATGAATGGATTTCTAGTATCAATGTTATATAAATTTTCTCCTAGTGAATTGAAAATGATTATGGTAGATCCTAAAAGAGTTGAATTATCCGTATATAATTGAATACCTCACTTATTAACTCCTGTTATAACATCACCTGATAAAGCATTAAATGCTTTAAAATGGTGTGTTGCAGAAATGCTTAGAAGATATGATCTAGCAGTTTGATTAAAAGCCAGAAATTTAGCTGAATATAATGCTAAAGTTCCTAAAAAAGAAAAACTACCATATATAGTAATGGTTGTTGATGAACTTGCTGATTTAATGATGAGTGGAAATAAAAAAGAAGTTGAAAATTCTATCGCTAGAGTTGCACAAATGGCTAGGGCAGTGTGAATGCATTTAATTATAGCAACACAAAGACCTTCTGTTGATGTTATAACATGATTAATTAAAGCTAACATTCCTTCAAGAATAGCTTTTACAGTATCATCTCAAATAGATTCAAGAACTATTCTTGATAAAATGTGAGCAGAAGATTTACTTGGTAGATGAGATATGCTTTATTATCCTACTTGAGCTAATGAACCCGAAAGAATACAATGAGTATTTGTTGAAACAAGTGAGGTAGAAGCAGTTGTTAACAAAATAAAACTAACTATAGATCCTGAAATACTTCAAAATATGCAAATGCCAGAAATAGTTAATGGAAAATCAAAATTAGAATGATCTATTCTTGAAAATTATAAATGAGACCAAGAGGAAGATCCAGAAATAATTGAAAAAGCACTACAGGTTGTAAAAGAATCAAAAAAATGATCAACTTCACTTATTCAAAGAAAATTAGGTCTTTGATATGCAAGAGCAGCTAAAGTTTTAGATATACTTGAAGAATTATGAGTTGTTTGACCTAGTAATTGAAGTAAGCCTAGGGAAGTATATGTTGACTAAATCACCACCCCCCTAACCCCCTCGGGGAATATAACAAAAATTATTACTTTTTTGGTAAAATTTCAATATATGAAATTCATTTTTCTTTGAGTATTTGCTTGATATTTTGTACATCGTCTTTCTCAATAATTCACTTTCTAGTTAACCTTTCAAGTTCTTTATTCGGATATCAAAAATGAGCTGATCAAAATCTTAAAATAATTCAATTAGCTTTTGTATTAATTTTTAATTGTTCAATATTATCAACAGTATCTTTATTTCTTTTATTATATTTATAATAAATATATTTTTTTAATAATTTATTTATATAATTACTAATTCACAATTTTTCTATATTTTCTACTGTTAATTCTTTTCTCAAAAAAACTAAATATTCTCTTATTTTATTATTATCTCAAAACATATAAAAATATATTTTTTCTCTTTCTTGAATAAAAATATCTATAAATTGGTTCATATTTTCAATTCAAATATTGTAATCTGTAAAAGTATCGATAAAACCATATAAATCAAAACTCATACAATGACTTATAAAATTTTCAATTCAATATGATAATAATTCATCTTTAAACTCAATTTCAGGTAAAAAATTAACTATTCATTTTTTCAATATTTGTTTTTGCAATTCTAAAATTTTTTTAGTATCTTTTTCTGCTGTTTTAGATAATTCTTTATATTCTTCGTAATTTTTAATAAAATCCAAGGGAATTCAATTTTCATTTCATACTGATATTTCATAAAAAAAGCTTCATTCAAAAGTATAAACATTACAATATCAATTTTTTATTAATTCAGAAAAAATTGTATTTATTTTTTGCTCTTGTATAAATAATTTTTGAGAAATATTATTTCAACTTTTAACTCATAATATTTTTTGATGTATACTTGGAACTATAATTAATACATAATCACTATTTCATAAAAATTTATCTGTTATCTTAGCTACTTTATTAATTATTTGATTATTTTCAATTCAATTAATTATAACTAAAGGATCTTCTAAATTTTCACTATCTGTTTCTTTAATTTCATTTTGAATTTTTTGATTAATAATTGTAATAAATATTTTTATTTTAGTTTTTTTATCAATTCAATCATTTAATAAAACACTTTCAAGTAAATTCAATAATTCATCTTGTTCTTTTTGAGTCCAATTAATTTCCTTATTATCTAAATTATTTCTTAATTTATTTATTTCAACTCTTACTTCTTTTTCTATTAGATCTCAAAAAATAGGATTTTCAAATAACTTTTCAATCCCATCAATCATATCATTATTTTTTTTTGAAATATTTAAATTCTTTATAAGCATATTTATTGAGGTTTTGTTCTTAAATATTGAGATGCTTTAAAAAGAGCACTTGTAAAAGAATTATCATCTTTTTCTTGTTGTTGTTTCATATTTTTTTGAGCTAATATTTTATTTAATTCTGATGCTAAAGTATTCTCTGAACCAAATGAAATAAGAAAATCTGAAAACTCTCATATATCATCTCACAAAGTTGATATATGTTCATGTATTGTAGTATTTAATTCATCTACTTTACTTTTAACATAATTATCAACATCCACTTCATCATCAAAATCAACATATCATGAATCCCAAATACCTATATCAGCTACTTTTTTTACATTTACATTAAAACTATCTATTGTTGTTTTTAAAAAATTATTCCGACTTTCAACATCTGATTTAAAATTAGCAGGTATATTTTCTAATTTTAAATCAGATATTTGATCTTCTTCTTCTGTTTTAGAAACAATATCTACATATTTAGGCACTTCTCAATTTCACATATCTTTAAAATTATAAATTAAATTATCAATCAATTTGATCTAAAATACTTTCAGCACCTAATTTATCTTTATATTCATCCATTTCAATATTTATTTTTTCTATTTGTGTTACCAAATTTTTTAAATTATCATTTGTTTTTTCATAAAATTTATATAAATGCATAGCTATTTTTTTCTTATCTTCTTCACTAATTTCAGCAAAAGAATCAACAAGCTTTTTCTCATGTTCTTCATTAATATCATAAAGTGCTTTCATAATATTAATTATTACCTGTTCTGTTTTATTCATGTGTTTATAAAATTAATAATAAAAAATTTATTTTAAAACTATTGTAATTTTGTTAATTTTTTTAAATTTTTAGATTGTTTAGTTCTATCATTTAATCAAACTAAAAATTCTTTTACTGTTATTCAATCTTCATCTATTCATTTATCATAATCTTCTAATACTTTATCTAATATACTAGATTGTTTTTTTATGTATTTATCAACATATTTTTCCTTTAAATTAATATCTCATGAAAAATCAAATAATCACATATTGACTAAATCATTTATTAATTTTTTGAAATTGTGTAAATTGCTATCTAAATTAGGTAATCAAGTAAAATCATAATCAGATAATATTTCATCAACTCATTTTTGTTTTTTTATTCTTAAATTTATAAATTTTCTTCTAGTATCTATAATTGGACGTTTAACTACTACTGGTGGAATTAACTTATATAATTCAAAAGTTATTTTTGATATATCTGTTAATCAAACAATAAAATCTTTTACAATTAATCAATTTTCATCTTTTCATTTATCATAATTTTCTAATAATATATCTAATTTATGAGCTTTTTTTAAAATAAATTTATCAATTACTTTTTTATTAAATTTTAAACTTCAAGAAAAATCTTTAAATCATAAATCAATTAATTGTTCAAGTATTTTTTTATACTTTTTCAAATCATTATCTAAATTAGGTAAACCATCAAAATTATAATCTGATACAACTTCGTTAATTCAATTTGTTTTTTCTATACGAACATTTATTAATTTCCTTGGCACTTCTCTTAAATATGTAAAATAATTAACTAATCAATTATTTTTACTTTTACTTTTATTTTTATTTTTATTTGAATCCTGTGTAATAATATTTTGTAACTGTGTTGATAATTCAGATTTATTAATTAATGAAGCTAAAAATTCTTTTACTTTTTCTCAATCTTCATCATTTCATTTATCATAATCAGTTAATAATTTATCTAGCTCCTTTGCTTTTTTTAAGACAAATTTATCAGCTAATTTTTCTTTCATATCAATATCTCAAGAAAAATCAGTTATTCATAAATCAACTAATCTATCAATTAATCTTTTAAAATCTTTCAAATCAATATCTAAATTAGGTAAACCATCAAAATTATAATCTGATTCAATATTATTAATTCATTTTTTTTCATTAATATATAAATTTTCCATTTTTTCCATAAATTTTATTATAATATTAATTTATATATTATATATAATACTATATTTTTGAAATATAAGCAAAAAACTAAATAATAATTATATTTTTTAAAAAAAAATTTGCAAAAGTGTATATTTTTTATATACTTTATATATATCTTTTATATACTAATTTATACATATATGAAAACTTCTAACAATACAAAAAAAAGAGAATTAATAATAAAAAAAGATAATTCTGAAATAAAAACTATATTTTTAAATAATAAAATTTATCTTACAAAAAAGGGAATATCTAAACTATTTTGAGTTTCAAAAATAAAAATTAAAAGAACTATTGATGATATAAAAGAAGTATCAAATATACAAAAAGAAAATAATCAAATTAAAATTTATAACAAAATAAAGAAAAAAAATAAAACATATTACTCTCTTGATTTTATAATATCTATTTGATATAGATTAAAATCATTTGAAAATACAAAATTTATACTAAATTCTAATAAGATTTTAAAAGAACACAATCAAAAAAGAATTAATAATTATTCTTGAATTAAAGAAAAAACAAATTTTTTTAATAAAATATTATATTTATTTAATAAAAATGATTTAATTAATAATTAAATAAATTATTATACATACATAAGTAAAGGGCATTGAAGTAAAGGGCTAAAATTCCCTGTTGATAAAAATTTAAATATGTAATTATCAACAGAGAATTTTAGCCCTTTTATAAACCAAAAATAATTAAAAATATTTTATACTTTATAATTTATTTTTAATCTCATTATAACCTAAATCAACAAATTCATCTATTCTATTAAAACTATAATATTCTAATTCTCAAAAATTTGGTTGAACAGAAATAATATTTTTATTTTTTGTTTCCAATGATTTTATTTCATTTTGTTTCATCATTAATAAAATTGTTCTATGTAATATTTGATAATTTAAATTCAAAAACATTCTATTTATCTTCATTCACATAAATTTTCTTTTTGTAATCAATGGTCATGTTATTGTTTTTAAAGCACTAACTGCAATTACATTTTTTGTTCTCAAACATTCAATAGGTAAATTATTAGATACTCCTCAATCTATATATAATTCTCAATCTATTTCATAAGGAACAAATACTCAAGGTAAGCTAAAACTAGCTCTTAAAGCATCAATAATTTTTCATTTTTTAAAAACTCTTTTTCTTCATGTTGTTATATTTGTTGCAAGTATTTTTAATTTTATTTTTTGATCTTCAATTTTTTGATCTCAAAATATTTTTTTCAATAAATTATAAACTTTATTTCATTTTAAAAATCAAGTTTTAAAATTTGGATCAATAAGTTTTAAATAATTAATATTCTTAGCTATATCAATTATTTCATCCGTACTTTTTCAAATACAATAAAGAGAAGCTATTATAGCTCACATTGATGTTCAAGAAATTTCTGATATTCAAATTTTATTTTCATTTAAATATTTTAATACTCAAATATGTACTAAACCTCTTGCTGCACCACCTCATAAAGCTAAAGAATATTTTTTTTTCATAATTATTTATTTAAAAATGTAAATCTAAATCTAAACTGTGATTTCAATAATTCATTATTAGAATTTATAAAATTTTTTCAAGTTTTTTCTACACTATCAATAAAAAAAATTGTATCAATTTTATTTTTTTTCAGTATTTTAAAAAAATTATTAGGTGGAAAAGATAAACTTGTTCAAATTGATTTTAAAACAATTTCAATTCATTCGTCTTTTTTATTTTGTTTTTGATATGATTTTAATACTAATTCAGAACAAACCATATTTTCATTAGAATAATAATTCAATCAATAATCGTATCATTTTCATTGTTCTTTTAATGCATTTCTAATTACTTGTTTTGTTTTTTTTGTAGAAAAATTCGTTCTAAATACTCATAAATAATCATTATGTTTTATCAATTTATCAATATCTTTAACAAGTATTCAATCAGAAGTAGATTCAATTATATAATATTTTTTTGGATTTATTTTTTTATTTAAATATTTATCAAAATTTTTACTCAAATATTCTCATTTTCATAAAAATAGTGACATATGTTTCCAAAATCAAGGAATAGGAATATTGGTAGCATTCCAATTTCATCTAGTCAATAAAATATCTCATGGTTTTGAAATTTCTAAATATTTTTTTAAATTTTTCTTAGATATTAATCATTTAGTTCTAGTAGAAAATCTTATTCTACTTAATAGAACTCAAATAACTTCACATATTTTAAAAATCTTATTTTTACTTTTATTATTAATATAATAACGAAAATGTTTACTATCATGCATCACTCTTTTTTGTATATCAACTCATACAGCATTTATATCAATATACTTATATAGTTTTTTATTAATTTTTATTTTAAATGGATAAAAGAATACATTTGGTGTATTAATCAAATTAATAAACTTTAATCTATAAATATATTTCATATATTTAAAATAATTTTTTGAATATTTTTCTTCTAATACTTGATACAAATATTTATGATGTCATCAAAAAATTTTATTTATTTCAACCAAATAATTATAATAAACATAAGCCAAATATCTACTAATTACTAATTTATTATAATTATAAAAAAATATATATTTTTTATATTTATACTTTTTGATTAATTTCTTTAAACTATCAAATATTTTTATAGTTTCTAACCACAAAAGTAAAAAATCTTCTTTATCGTCTTTTTTATAATTATTTTTATCTGATTTAAGTATCGAAATTTTTTCAATTTTTTTAAGATTCTTATTTATATTTTTTTCAATAGATTTTATTCTCTGTTCAATATTATCAATAAACATAGTAATTAAATTATATAATTAAACATCTTTTCTGATTAAACTAAATTCTTCAGGTTTTTGTTCTAAATTAATCCATACTTCATATCATCATCCATGCGCAGATTCTACTTCTTCTGATAAAGTTTTATCAAATTTTATTTTCTTATCAAAAATAGTATTTGCCTTTTTTGTTCAATGATTAAGTCTAGTTTTATAAATTTTTTCTATTTTAATATTTTTTATTCAACTAGGAGATACTAATTCAACATTATCTCATAATTCAAATTTATTTTTAACTTCAATTCTTACTAATTTATTTTCTTCATCATACTCTCTTAAAATTCATAAAAAATATTTTGTTCAAAAACTACCATTTCTTTCATAAAATTGAGCATTTTCATTCATATTTCAAGCCAAAAATCAAGGAATATATCATCTATTAGCAATAGAGAATAATTCTTTTGATAACTCTTTTGAATCATATTTTTCTCAAGCTTCTATTGCGTCAAGAGCTTTTCTATAAGCAAGTCATATAGATGCTATATAATTTACTGTTTTATTTCTTCATTCAACTTTAAAGCTAATAACTCAAGCTTTTTCTAAATTTTCTAAATAATCAATAGCCATCAAATCTCTTGAATTCATTAAATATGTACCATATTGATCTTCATCTATTTCCATAAAATCTCAAATTCTTTCTTTTTCTTCAAGATAATAATTTCATGTTAATTCTTGATATTCTTCTGGTCTTCAAGTTACAGTTTCAAGTTCCTCTTCAGTTTTATCATCTTTAAATACTTTATATTCCCATCTACAAGAGTGACTACAAGTTCATTGATTTGGATCTCTATTTGATAAATAATTTGATATCAAACATCTTCAACTATAGGCCATACATATTGCTCAATGAACAAAAACTTCAAGTTCTATATCTGGAACTTGTTCATGTATTTCTTTTATTTCATGAATTGATATTTCTCTTGATAATATAATTCTACTAATTCACTGGGTTTTCCAAAATTCAGCTTGAGCCCAATTAGTATTATTTGCTTGAACTGATAAATGTATTTCTATATCTGGAAATTGTTTTCTAACAAGATAAATAAGTCAAGGGTCTGACATAATAAAAGCATCTGGATTCATTTTTACCATTTTTTCAAATTGAATTAAAAATGGTTTTATTTTGAAATTATGAGCATATATATTAGCTGTGAAATATATTTTTTTTCATAGATTATGTGCATACCTAACAGCTTTTTCAAGTGTTTCCATTGTAAAAGAGTTTGTTCTAGCTCTCAAAGAAAACATTGGAACTCATACATAAGTTGCATCAGCTCAATATGCATAAGCAAATTTTAACTTCTCAAAATCTCAAGCTGGCATTAATAATTCTAATTTGTTCATTTTTTTTCTAAAAATATTAATAAATAAACTAATTTCTGATTAGCCTTTTTCAGTAAAAGTGTTGAAATATTAACGATTTTTATTATTTTTACAATTTTTTTATTTGACTTTTTTAAAAAAAATATTATAAACCATACTTACAAAGGAGGTAATAAAATATTCTTTACTTGTAAAACACTTTTTTTAATTAAATTTATTTAACTAATCTGCGAAAGGGGGTGAAATTATCTAATATAAATTTAAATGAAAAGGAGATTATAAAATTAAAGAAAAAGCTTTTTATTATAATTGTTTTTAACTGATATTAACAGAATTATGTGTTTTAAATTAAGTAACTACAATTTGTTTTAAAAAAAAAGAGTCGGATAATCTCCGAATAGTTAAAATCGTTTCAACGATTTTAAAGACATTTATATGTTTTAAAATGAGCATCCTAATGGATGCTCATTTCTTTTTATTATTAAAAAAAAGGCTCTTTTCCTCGAAAAGTGAAAAAAAACAATAAAATTATATTTATTTTTTAGCTTTAAATAAATAAGAAAAACTACTTAATCATATGCCATATAGTTGAGATAAAATAATATTTTTAGAATTATATAATAAAATATTTCAGATGTACAAAATGTAATAAAAGATTTTATGAAAAATTTGATTTTAGATCATAATATTGATTTTATACAAAACATTTTAAGCAATATATTAAAAGGAATTTTTGATTTGTAAGCTAGAAATAAACTTGTAGAATTATATTAGTCATCTAATTCAGTAATTCAATATAGATATAAATTTAATGCAAAAATAAAAAAACAAAGCAAAACAAAGTTGCAAAAAGAGTTTCTCATAAATTTAAAAATAAAGAAATGTATATAAAAAAATAACTACTAATTTTTTTGAAAGAATTACAAATTTAGTTTATTTCATGTATGAATTTTTCACGTTGGAAAGAAAATAGCCAAATAGATTTGACTTTCTTTCAAAAAAATAATATAAATACTTTTCACTACACATGAAGAAATAAGTATTTTTCTTTTTATTTTTTATGTCTAGTGTATAAAGTCCTTTTTCAAAAAGGCTCCATCGAGAATTTGAACTTATTTATTAGACAGTATTTACCAAAAAATGCAGATTTATTTAAATTTACAACTGAAGATATTTATATTATTCAAGAGAAACTTAATAATAAACCTAGGAATGCTTAAGATAATTAGCTCCTAATGAATTACTTAAGAAAAGTATAAAAAAGTCCTTCGTAGGAAAAAAATTAAGATTTTTACTTAAGTTACATCCCTATTAAAAATATTATTCTTTATAGGTTATTTTGAAAAATGTCCAGTTTTTTACTAGAATTTTGAAAAAAAATTTGACTTTACTTCAAAAAACATTATAAATAATTTGCTGTTACGACAGCTCCTTTTTTTTCTTTTTTTCAATGAGGTAAAGGTACCCTTCAAAAAAGGGAAATAAGATTAATAACTCATTAAGCTTGCAGTTTAAAATTTCAATATGCTTATTGAGTAAATACTAAAAAGATCCTACACTAGTTGTTGGGTCTTTTTTCTTTTTAAAATATAAAGTATGATTTTAAAATAGAATTTTAACAGTTACTTTTTAAAAATCTTGCATTTTAAAAAAAATCTATATAATAATTTTCATATTTTATAATTAAACAATAATTTATATTATGGAAACTACATTAATATTATTAAAACCTGATACAATAGAAAGAAGTCTTATAGGGCAGGTAATTTCAAGAATTGAAAACAAAGGTCTAAAAATAGCTGGACTTAAAATGATGCAATTAAGCGATGAACTTATTAATGAACATTATGATTTCTTAATGGATAAACCTTTTTTTCCTAAACTAAGAGAATATATGCAAAGAACACCTGTTGTTGCAATAGCTGTTAGAGGTGAAAATGCTGTTGCAACTGTTAGAAATTTAACTGGTGCTACTAATCCTGCTGAAGCTATGCCTGGTTCTATTAGAGGTGATTTTGCATTAACTATTGATGCTAATATTATTCACGCTTCTGATTCAGTAGAAACTGCCAAAAAAGAATTAGAAAGATTTTTTAAAGATCAAGATGTTTTTGATTATAAAAAAATAAGTGACGAAGTTTTATAATATTTTACCTTATGTTC
>CAZJHB010000014.1:0-15155 GCA_964545685.1 uncultured Candidatus Peribacteria bacterium
AAGCATAAGTTCTTGAATATGTATACTCATTTTCTGTTAATGGATCTGTTGGTTTCTCATTTAAATTTCTTGATAGATTTACTGCTACTTGTTCTCAAACTGTTCATTGATACCGTAAATCTTGATCTCCATAACTTATAGTTACTGATGAGTCTGGTTCTGGATATTTTCAAGTATTTAATGAAAATAATTCTAGAGATTTTTTGATATTTTGAATATCACTTAATCTTTTAGAATCTCTTGCTTGTGAACTATATCATTGTAGTGATATAAAAGCTATTGTTCATAGAATTGCAAGAATTGTTATTACTACAATAAGTTCTACTAGAGTAAAGGCACTTTTATTTTTTCATGTCATTATTTTTGTTTTAGAAAGTAAGTTGTGCATAAATTCTATCAACCAATCGCTTTTTAAGTTCTTGGGATATCACTTAAATTCCTTTTTGAGATAAAAGGAAAAAATCATAAATAATTTAAATTTTCAAATTTAAGTGTCTGTTTATTTTAAAGAGCAAAAAAAACAGATGTTTTACCATGAACAAAAACTGTTCATTATAAAACACCTGCTTTCTTTTAAGCAGTTTAATGCATTTACATAGCTTGTTGTAGATTTTTGTAGCTTGTTGTAAATACATAAATATAGACTTATTTATAATAATGGTATTAATTTTTACTTTTTTGTCAAGCTGAAATTTTAGAAAAATTTGCATTATAACCAGTAGAACTTGACTAATATATTGATTATGTGTATTGTAAAAATACAATGCTTTTATTATCGTAAAAAGTAAAGTTTTTATGGCAGTATTTTCTGATTTTCTATATTTTATAATCCCAATACTTATTAACTTTTGGGAATAAAACTTTGAAGTGCCCCCCATTTAGTGGAATAAAAAAAGGGATTAATTATTATTGACTAAAAGGTAATTTCTGTATTCTACAGGTGTCATTCTTTTGTCCTTTTTGGTATTCCACTTTTCGAGGGTCATTTCAAAAAATCCTCTTCAACAAAAAAAAATCCTTTCATTATATTATTGAAGGGATTTCTTTTATATAGTTTTATTTCACATACACCCAAGGAGCAACAAGATAAAGAATAACTCAACTTAAAAATAATACTAAAAGTCAAAGTAAAGTTTGAATTATTCTTTTTTTTGCATTAGTTTTTAAATTATCATCAATTCCCCCCATTGAATACATTATACCATTATATACAATAAATAATACTCATCATAAAGAAGCTAAATATGCAAAGTACCTAATTAAAGTACCCATAAGATCCATAAATGTTTCAAATCATGGTTTTACAGTACACTCATATATTCAACTTGAACATTCTCCGTCAGTTTCACCTCCTTTACACTCACAACCAGCTCATGGTATATACTCTGTTACTTCCACTATTATACCATCTCCTGATGATTCATCCCCCTCAGGTGGTTCTGCGTAAACATTTCAAACAAAGTTTAATCAAAAACTAAAAGCAATAACTAATAATATCAATATTTTTTTCATTTTTTATATCTTTATAAAATTATAATCTAATTCTTTATCCATTAAAAGTTAATTAAAAAGAAACTCATAATATATCTAATAAGAATGTATAACTAGCTAATAATAATACTGTAGCTATTAATGTATTTATAACAATATTTTTTGCTTTTTTTACTCTTTCTTCATCTCAATTTGCAGTTATATAATAATATGCTGCTAAAGTTAAAAAAGCTATAGCTGCTGGTCATACAAAAAACAAAACCAAATTTGTTATTGTTTCAAAAAAATCTCATCAATCATCAATATTTCAAGAAAAAACTATTTTTTTCCAAGCTTCTATAAAACCTATAAAAACAAGTCAAATAATAGACCACAAAATCCTAGTTTTTCCTTGAGTAACTTTTTCTTCTCTTCACCTAGAAGTCATTATTTTTATTCATTCTATAACTATCATTATTATTGCAAAAGCTGAAATAGCAACTTCTAAAAAACCAATTATATCTCAATTTAAAGTTTGTCAAAAATTAAACGTATTTACCAGAAAATTTCAACTAGAATCTGAAGGTGTTGTAAACCAAGAATTATAACTAACAGTTCAAGTTATATCTCAATAACTATCTTTTTTAAATACATTATATATAGTTCAAGGAATATTAATAAAAAGAAGTCAAATCATTGAATACCGAATAGATCTTTTTGCTTTAGATAAATCTTCTTCATTTGTTCACATTGATAATATTAATGTAATTCAAATATATACAATATAAATTATCAAAACTCATTCAAAAATAATTTTTATTGTCGTTAATATACTTATTCATATTGATTCAACATTATCTACAATATCATTTCATCAACGAGTAAAACTTGAATCTCATAAAGATACATCACTTATATTACCTCATTGTAAATCCACTCAAGCACATACTCAAGTAAAGATAAATAAACTTATAATTAACGATAATAATATTTTTTTCATAATTTTATATTTTTATAGTTTAAACAATAGGATTTTCTGGAATAATAAAAAATGTCAAAATTAAATAATTTATAAAAAGTAAAGTAAGTCAAATAATAATATAAATTATAGTTGCCTTAGCTTTTTTTACACTATCTTCATTTCCAAAACTAAATATATATTGAAAACCTGCATAAATAATTAAAATAGTTAATAGTATTCATAAAAATGAATTAACCCAATTAATAACATTTATTATAATTCCTACAGCTCATTCCAAATCTTCTTCTATTGAACAATTACTAGTTCATATCGTTACTACTCCAGCTATAGTTTGTTCATTACAATTAATTTCTCAATACATAGTATCAACCATAGCTTCAGCTAATTTTACAACTATTAATCAAACTAATGAATAAAAGATTGACATTCTAGAATTTTTTATTTTTTCTTCATCTCAATTTGCTGATATTGTTCTAAAAAAAGCATAAAACATTATTGCAATAAAGAAAAAAGCTGCTCAAGTTTGAAGTAATTCAATAAAAGGATATATCATATCGTCTATAAACTTTTTAGCAAGTCATTCAGATATATCTTGATCATATAATATTTTTACAAAACTATAAGCTACTTGTGTAATAACTAATCATATACTAATCCATATTACTCATTTTTTAAAATGCTCTACTTCTTCTTCTGTATTATCAGTAAATACAAGTTTTAATACTAAAATTACTAAGTATAATCAAGCTATAGAAAAAAATATATTTTTTAATGATTTTCCAATATTATCTAATAAATTCTTAATTCATATTTCTCATTTTATATCTCCTCCGAAAAAACTATCATTATCTTCTTTTATATCATCTAAAAAATCATTATTAATACTATTTTCATTACTAGGATTTCATGTATTTAAATTATAATCACTTGTTCAATTATTATAATTAAGTTCAACATAATCTTCAGTCTCTGCATTTACCAAAGAAGATGAAAAACTTAGTGACAACATTATACAAAATATTATAATCTTTATTATTTTCATTTTTAAAAAATTAATATTAGTTAAATAAAATTTATTCAGAGTCTGGCATTATTCAAAGTCTTGCCTCTATTTCCATATCAACATATTTTTTCTTTCTTCAATATTTTTTTCTAGAATATTCTTTAATTATAGAAGCTATTTTTTCATTTTTATAGTTATTATCCCGGATTGTTTTAAAATCAAAAGGTCTAGTTGTAGCATTATTTATATTAAGTTTACAATAAGTCGTATAATTTGCTATTCATATTATATCTTGTTGAGATAATAAAGGAGCATATTCTTTTTCTAAATATTCAGCATCATCAGCACCAACTTTAAAACTCATAATCGTTCAAGCATTACCAAATACTGCATCCTTAATAGAAGGTTTGTCTCATTTCTGTCCAGAATTTCATCAAATTTGTGCAATAAATTGATGAGCCATTATAAGTGCTAAATGATATTTTCTAGCTTCTGATAATATTTCACCAAAAGTTTCTGTTGCAAAATTTTGAAATTCGTCTACATACATATAAAAATCTTTTCTTTCTTCTTGTGGCATATCTGCTCTACTCATTGCAGCCATATTAACTTTGGATACAAATATTAATCAAAGAAGCTGTGCATTAAGTGATCAAATTTTACCTTTTGAAAGGTTAACCAATAATACTTTTTGATTGTCCATTATCTGTCTAATATTAAAAGCTGACTTTGGTTGACCTATAATATTTCTTATTGTTGTATTAGTAATAAATGGACCAAATTTTGAACTAAAATAAGGTATCATTTCTTGTTTTTCTCTATCTCAAGTATTCGCATATTCATGATCCCAAAATGATTTTACAACTGGATTTTTTATTTTTGAAGTCTTATATTTCATAAAAGCATCATCAACAAAAAGTCTTGGTACATCAATTAAAGTACCTCCATCTTCTTCATCTTCCATTAATGTCAAACATCAGTTTCTAAAATAATGTTGTATTCTAGGACCAAATATTTCATCACCAAAAATTTTTATAAATATTTCTGTTGCATCCATTGCTGCTCTATCCATTTCTCTTTTTCTTACCTCAGGATCTTTTGATATAACTTCTAACATATTAAGTCACATAGGTCTTTCAGTATCAGCTGGATCAAATATAATTATATCTTTAGCTCTTTCTTTTGGAGCAAAGGCTAATACATCTTCTACTAAATCTCCATGTGGATCAATTACACATATTCAATCTCCATTCCGAAGATCTTGTCTAGCTAAATATCAAATAAATACAGATTTTCAACCTCAAGATTTTCAAATAACATAATGATGTCTACCTCTATCTTTTCTATCAAAATATATAGGTGTCTTTTTATTTCTATATTCATTCCACCCCATCAAAACTCAATCTTTATATACCGGAAAACCTCAAAGTTTTCTATGTACGTTAATTATATTACCATTTTCATCTTTTTCTTCTAAGATTGTTGGTTCAGAAGGAAGTTTTAAATTATGAGGTGTTGCTAATTTTTTATACTCAAGCCAATTAATAATTGGTGATTTATTATAATTAATATCAGGCAAATGATATAATGTAGAAACTTCATCTACAGAAAAATAAGATACATCCTGAAAAAATCAAACCAATTTATATTTAAATCAAAAATACCTTAAAGGAGTAAATATGAATGGAAACATATCTTCTTTTACTTGAGGGTTATCTAATGCATTATTATATTCATCTGTAAAAATTGAAGCGGCTGCTACTATTGCATGTACTCAATTTTCAGCAGTTTTATGATCTTTACTACTTACTAGTATTCTAATTGAACTAGTAAAATATGGCTGTCCTGCTGCTTCTCACATTATTTTTTGACTCTCTGTTTCTGCTTGGTTAAAGATTTTATAAGCATCTCATTCACTAGCTCAAGGAGCATTATTACTAGAATTTACCATATTATCAGGTCAACTAACAATTGCTACAACAAGATTCCGAAAAACACCTGTTAATGACCACAAAGCTTTTTTATTTTTTTTATATTTTCATTTAGCTACTAATCATGCAGCTTTTTTTGCTTTTTTTGTAAAAGCAAATTCAGGTTTTATTACAACTTGAAAAACAGCTTTATCTTCTTTATTTAAACCTCAAAATACAGAAGTAAAATTATTTAAAGAATCATCTTCTAAATATTTAAATGTCTTTATTGGATAAACATCATCTTGTTCTTTTCATAAAGATGCTCATCTCATTGAATATCATTCTGGTTTAATATTTATATAATCTTTTTTGTCTACAACTAATACTTCTGCATCTGGATATGTTGAAGTTAAGTGCTGAGAAACCAAGTTTACATATGATTTATAAGTAACTATAAAAAAAGTAACTTCTCAATTTTCATAAACCAATTCCAAACTAATTTTTGAATGTCTAAATAAGCTATTCAAAAAAGTATCTTTCAATCAAGCTTCCGATAATTTATGAATAGCTTTATAAAACATACTCATTATTCATACTTTTTCTTTGAAATCTTTTTTTGTTTCTTTTTCTTTATCTAATTTTGAATCTGCTCTTGGTAAAGTTATTTTTAAATATCTTAAATTCTTAGAATAAAGAAGTTCAAAAAGAAATCTAATAGCACTTATTAATAAACATATTACAAAATAAGTTACTATTATAATAACTATCCAGTACAATATTGTAAAAAATAAATCTTTAATAAAAGAAAATGCATTTGTATTTTCATTAGTTGTATTAACAACAGCTGAATTTAAATTTTTATTACCTGAAGTTAAAGTAACAGCAAAAACCTCTAATTTTATACTTAAAGTTCAAAAGATAATAAATAATATTCTTTTCATTCTATTCAATTATTTTATAATCAATTATATTTTATCATAATTTATAATTAAAAACAAAATAAAAGAGTTGACTAATATATTTTTTAGGTTTTAAATAATTTATTATTCAACTAGAATATTAGAACTTATATCTTTAATCTCTTTTCAATTTTCATATAAAACTAACTTTATTTCAAAACTTCATCTTTCTAATTTAAAAAAATCTTTATTATATTCTTCTCAATTTATATACCATTTGTAGTAGTCAAAGTCTACATTTGTTTCAAAATCTAATTTTATTTCTTGATTATCTTTTCTTAATTCTTCTATCTTATATATACTCTTATCAAGAGGAGAAACTATTTCAACATATTTATATTTATTATCTTCATAAACTATTTTTTCTCTACTATCATCATTTTCCTCTAAATAATTCACAATATTTTTAAAAATTTCTCATGCTCAACTTGCTCAAGAAACTCACTTCATATAAGTCCCATCTTTATTTCAAGCCCAAACTCAAATCATATAATTATCAGTAAATCAAATTGCATAATTATCCCTAAAATTCCTAGAAGTCCCTGTCTTTACAAAAACTTCCTTATTTTCAAAATCAAGATTAGAATTTATTGGAAATCAAGCTAACTTAAAATACCTATTTGTCAAAATAATATTTACCATATCTATATATTCTAACTCTATTACTTGAATACAATTATTATTTTCAATTAAATTTCTCCCCTTCTCAAAGGAAGTCCCCGAAGGGGGAGGGGTTAAACCAATTTCACAAAAATTCCCCTCATTAGCAAAAATACTATAAGCCTGTAATAATTCATATAAACTAATTTCTCAAACTCATAGTGTTAAAGCAAGTCAATAATAATCAATATCTTCATTTAAAGAATTAATTCAAACTTGCTTCAAAAAATTATAAAGTCTAGCTATTCCTATTTCATTTAATAACTTGACTGCTGGAACATTTATACTTTGACTAAGTGCTTCAGCTAAAGTAACTTCTCACTTATAATCAAGAGAATAATTTTGAGGTGAATATGTATTTCAATCTACAGTATCAAATTGAACTGGTAAATCTAGTATTTTTGTATCAGTAGAGTATCACAAATCTTTAAAAGCAAGCAGATAAGTAAAAGGCTTAAGTGTTGAACCAACTTGCCTCAATGACGTTGTAGAATTTACTTGTCAATTATTAGCATAATAATTAACTCATCAAATCATAACCTTCAAATCATTTGTATTTCTATCTAAAATCAAAATTCAATAATCCCTCATATCCTTCCACATCAAAGGAATAATAGTATTCTTTGCTATTTCATCTATCTTTTTAGTAAGATTATAATCAATTGTACTCTGTACTACTCCCTCTCCCCTTGGGAGAGGGTTGGGGTGAGGGCTTCTTATATAATCAACAACATAAGGTAACTTACTTTTATGTTCATAGTTAAAATCTAACCTTTCTAATTTAATCAACTCTGCTTCATTAGTATCAAATAATCATTCATTAGATAAATAATCCACTATTTTATCAAATCTATATTTAAAGTTTTCATAATTTGTATAAGGATCATATTTACTAGAATTTTTTGGTAAAATAATCAAGGCTAATTGTTCTGCTTTTGTAAGATTATTTATCTCTCTATCAAAATAATACTTTGATGCTGACTGTATTCAATAATTTAAATATCAAAAATAAATATTATTTAAATAATTTTCAAGTATTTCTTGCTTTGAATATTTTAAATTTAGAGAAATCGCCAAATAAAATTCCAATATTTTTCTAAAATATGTTCTATCTTTATTTAACCAATAATTATTTCTAATAACTTGAGTAGAAATAGTTGATGCTCATTCAATTACACCATCTGATTTTATATTATTATAAATAGCTCTAAAAATAGAACTAAAATCAATTCATAAGTTTGAAAAAAAACTTTTATCTTCAATTAAAATAATAGAATCTTTAATAAAATCAGGTATTTGTCCAAATTTTATCTCTCTATGTCTTATTCTTTCATCATAAACTATTTCTCATATTTCTATTCCCTTTTCATCTAAAATAATTGTAGATGAATTAATTTGGTTTAATTTTATTGGAATGAAAAATGGTGAGATAAGGAATAGGATTATTAAAATAATGAATATATATTTTAGCTTCATTTTTTTATTACAAGTTATATAAAATTAAAATTTTCTAATATAATACTATATATAAATAACTAAAAATCAATTAATTTTTATCTTATAATAAGCTATAAAACAACTTTTATTTATAAAAAACTTGACAAACACTAAAAAATACATAAATTTAAAAATACAATTATTTAAATAAATAATAAATATGCAAAATTTTAGTTTATTACTTCTAGCTCTACTTTTAGGAAATATACCTAAGAGCTATTTTGTGGTGAATTAAAAAAATTTAAATAATTAAAATTAACACACACAACTCTCTCTTAGGTTAAACTTAAGAGAGAGTTTTTATTTTATATAATAATTTTATAATTATGAACAATATACAAGAAGTTAATACTTGAGAAAAAACAAAAGTATTTACACCTATGGACCATTTTGATTGAATTAATTCGGAAAATGGACATGAAATGAATTTAGCTAGTGCTCCTGCTACAATGCCTATATTCATGGCATTAATGCAAGATTATTCTTGAAAAATACAAGAAATTTTTTGAGAAACTGAACAAGTAGCTAAAATAATAGACTTTCCTAGTTCAGACGTTGCTGATGAAATGAAAATAGTTGAATCATTAATTTGAACAATTATTCCTGCAAAAGAAATAGATGAAGAAAATAGAACAATAACAGTTTCTTCAAAAGCAGCTACTATATCATTATGAATGGAAATATTAAGAATGATTAATAAATGAGATAATAAAGATATGATAGAAAAAGCACATAAATCTTATGAATTATTTAAAGAATTAGGTTCAAAAGATATTCAATTAAAATTTTGAGAAAATAAATCTGCTTTTCCAAAGGTTATGGAAGTAAGAGTTTAAGTAAACTCCCCCTACTCCGCTTCGTTACGTTTTCCCCCTCCATTGAGGGGGATTTTTTACCTCTATCTTGTGCTAAGCTTGGGATCCCACTTAAGCGGGAAATACGACAGAGTTTATTTTATTTAAATGATCTACTCCCTCTCCTTATCAGGAGAGGGTTGGGGTGAGGTCTTAATTTTCTTACTCCACCCTAAACTTCTCAGTATTACTAGTACCAAAAACAGCTACATCATAAAACTCAGAAACTTTAGCAGGTTTTACGTAATATTCTCAAGCGTGAGTTAATCTAATTAAATAATCAGCATTATAAATTCAAGGATATAAAATTTCAGTATATCAAAAGTATCTGTCTTGTCTAAACTCTACTCTATCTAAAAATGAATTTTTAAACTCTTTTGAACTAGATGATGAAGTATCCAAGTTAGGATTTATAAGTTCTGCTCAAGATGGCATATATGATTCAAGTATTACTTTATCTCTAGTTTCCCCTATCATTATCCTATTATTTACAATTAACAATTCTCAAATATTTCATCTCTTTACAGATGTCAAATATTCATAAATTTCTTTTGGATATTCAAGATCATCATATCAAATTTCTCATGAAATATATTTTTTCCATTCTTCTTTCTTAAAATATTGAATTTGTTTATATTCATCATATCTATAATAAGTTTTTGTAATATAAAATCACATATCTAAACTTGTTTGCTCTTCATATTCTTTAGAATATGTCATAGTTAAATCATAATAAATACTTCCTGAACCAGATTTTTCTATAGAAAAAGTATTATTATCTTTTAAATTAGCTAAATCTAACTCTTTAGTATAAACTTCCAAATTATTTTCTGAAGTAAAATTCTTTTCATCAATTATATCATTATTCAATTTAACTTTTGTAAAATTATGAACATCATTTAATTCTCAAGATGATTGTAAATATTTTGTAATAGATTTAATTACTAAAATATTATCTTGAGTAGAACCAAAACTTCAATCTTCTTTTTGAGATATAAGCCATCTATTTATATTATCAACTATATAGCTAATATTATCAAATTTTGAAAGTCAAATCTCAGATACTACTTCTAATAATAATGATGTATTTTCTAATCTTGAATAATAATCATTCTTTCAAAGATAAGCTCATTTAGGATTAAAAACAAGTTCTTCATTCAAAATTTTGGTTAATATTTCTTGAGCTTGAGAAGATAATATTTCTTTTTCTTGTGGAGATAATCAAGTTAATTTTAATAATGAAGAAATAAGTTTTGCTTTTTCTAATTGTGAAGAATTATTAAGATTTTTAAAATCAAGTAATTTCCACATTTTATAAGCTTCATAGTCATTGGGAGTATAAGAAATAATTGCTTCAATAGACTTTAATCTATCTATTTCACTATATTTACAATCTCTATATTCAGTTACAATACATCATTCAATTTTATTTTGATAAAATCTATTTTTCAAATATTTAATAGTATCAAAATAAACAGATTCTTCTAAAATATATCATACTTCTTTAATTTGTGAAGCTGATTCTAATATATAAGAACTAAGCTTAAAATTTGAATAATTTATTCCATTAATATCATTAAAATATACAAATCATCAATCAGTATTTTGAAATTTTCTAATATTTACAATATATTCTTTTATTAATTGGTCTACAGATTTTTCAATATATCAATTATCACTTCAACTCCAATATTTAACCATTTTTGTAGTCAAATCAAAATCTCTATCTAATATATTATATAATTTTTTTATAAAAATATTTGGCATTATAGAAGATGTAATTTGCTCAGAACATCAATAAGAATAATTAGCTAAATAATTTATTCAATCTAAAATTGAAGTCAATAAAGTAGTTGAATAATTAATCGTTAATTTTCAAATTTTATTTTCTAAATCTGAAAGATCTATTTTTTCTTCAAAAGAAACATTATCTGTTTTTCAAAAAGTTGATACAGATTCTGCTATTTGATTTGTATTTATTTTTAAATATTTTTGTACTCAATCAACTTCATCTCAATCTTCATTTGTTACTTTAAAAGTCAATTTAGAAAATTCTAAATCATCTAAAATATTTGCTACTTTTATTTTAAAATTTACAGTTTTAGAATCCTCATCTATAATAAAAACTTTTTTAGTATCTTCCTCTAATATTTCAGCATTAGAAATTTCTAAACTAACTATAAAATCATCATTTTTTCAAGTCTTATTTAAAATAACTGGTGATAAATACACTATATCATTTGAAGTTAAAAAACTTGGAAGATTTTCGTTTATAATAATGTTTTTTGTTGATTGAATAGTAGAATAATTAACTCAGATTTTATTATCCTCAGCTGTACTTGCTACTACTTCAATAACCCAAGTTGTTAAATTATCAGGTAAAGAATCTGTTGTAATTTCAATTTGTCCATTTTCATCAGTAGAAGTGGAAGCCTGCCAAAAAGCTGTATCTTTAAATACTCATCTTAATTTTTGTGAATTTCCTCATTTTACCAAATCTCAAGCTCATCATTTTTCTCAATCAGATACATCTTTTACTTCCAATTTATCAATCAAATTTTTTAAAGATCAATAACTATTTGTTCATAAATATCTTTTCAAATCATAAAAGAAAGCATAAGGATTTTTCTTTGGATTTCCTTTCAAAGCAAGTACACTTTCATCAACTAAGGAAATACTTAAATCAGTATTTTTCACAGGATTTCAAGAAGAATCTTTTACATTAATTTTTAATGATACTTTCTCTCATGGTAAATATTTTTGCTTATCAGTTTCTATACTAACATTCAAATTTTTATAATCTGTTGCAACCTTTGTAACACTCAAAGCTCTTTTATATATAGGTAAAGGATTATTCTCTTCACTTCAAATTAAAAAGGCTCTTAAATAATAATTTGGATAATAATTATCTTTTACTGAAATTTCTATTTTATCTGAATAAGATTCTATTTTGTGAACAAAATAATCCAAAATATAATCATCTTTTTCTATAATAATTAAAGCATTTCAAGTATTAATTGGAGATTCCAAAATATATTCCGCTGTATCTCAAATTTTTACTTGATTTTTTTCTGCAATAATATCAGTAACATCATTATTATCATTACGCCAATTTATATAATCATTTGAAGCAACATAAATATTTTTTGATGAAATAAAACTTTCATTATTTGCTCAAGTATAAGTAACTTGTACTTTATATAATCAAGTTTCTTGTGGATAAAATTTTTTCTCAAATTTTCACAAATTATCTGAATAAGCATTATCCTTAGTTTCTATAATCTCTTCTAGAGAATATTCGTTATAAAAAACTCCATCTACTCCTTTTTTCTTTACATTTTTATAATTTTGTTTTACAAGCTCTATAGATACTTTTTTTGATTCTAAAGGGTTAGCTTCAAAATCTAAAACAACTCATTCTATATCTATTCACAAATCTTTTGTATTATAATAATTTGTTCTAAGTCAAACATAAGAGTCAGTATTATGTAAAACTTTTGAAACAGTATTTGATACTGTATTTAATGTATCAGGATCTGTTACTTCAAATGTAAAATTATAAATTTTTTCTCAAATATTTTCATCATTTTCTTCATCTAGTTTAAAATCATAATTAAAATTATAAATTCAATTTTCATCTATTTCAAATTCTCATGTATCTATTAATTCATCATTATAATTACAATAACCCCAATACAAACAATCAAAATATCTATATCATTCTCAGAATTGATAAGCAGAATAATCCTTTGAATCAAAGAAATAATCTTGAGTTAATACACTATAATTTCAAGATGTATTAATTATTTTTCATCCAAAATAATACTCAGAAGATACATCCAAACTTAAATTATCTCAAACAATAAAATCTTGTTTATCATCACTAACAATTACTTTGAATACAGGTTTTTTATATTCTTCTATATAAAAATATCAATTATTTTGTACTGTATAATTATCTTTTCAAGCACTTACATTAAATCTAAAACTAAATTTTCATAATGATACTTCTGATGGTATTAAAAAATTTCAATTAAAATTACTATTTTCATCTAATTCTAGATCAATTTTTGCTATAGATTTCATGTTTGAATCTATAACTTCCAAACTAGCTTTTTCAATATCTGATTTTGTATATCAAAAATCTGGAACAAATTTTCTCAAAATTCATTTAAAAAATACTTCGTCTCATGGTTTATAAATTGGTCTATCTGTATACAAGTATAGATAATCTTTCTGAGATGTATTTTCTCAAGAAATATATTTAAAATCATAATTTGAAAACCCTGAATAATTAGTATCTAAAAATCAATAATAATCATCTCACGTTACCAAAATATAATCTGGTATCTCTCAATTAAATTCAAAAACTCAAGTTTCATTATTTAATTTATATTCTAAACTTACTTCATCAGTTTTATTTTTATAATAATCATGATTATAAAATTTAAAACTTAAATTTTGATTAATTAAATTTCATTCAAAATCTGTTATAAATATCAATGATTTATTTTCTGCTTTTTCAACTTTTACTGACAAATTTGATCTAATATAAATATTTTCAAATGCATTATATATATCTCAAATATTTTTTCATCTAACAAGTACAAAATTAGTCTTAAATTTATTTTTTAAAATATCAGTTTCTAAATCAAATTTATTATTTGTAATATTCCAATAATTATTTTTTACACTTACATTAGAATTAACCTTATTAATACATTTTGGAGAAAAATTATTATTCCATCTATTATTCATATAATCAATATATCAAAGTTCATCTAATTCACAAACATCTAAATTAATTTGATCTAAATTAATTGTTTGCACATTTATAACTATTGGTAGATTACTTGGTATTACATTAAGATCATTATTAACTGAAGAATATATATATTTATCAGTATCTTTTATATCTCAAGTAATAACTTTTTTTGAATATTCAGAACTTATTATATTTCAATAAGAATCTTGTAAATCTTCCTTTATTTTTATATCATATTCACTATTAGGATTCAATCTTGTATTAACTACATATAAATATTCTCAGTCTTTTGCTTTTTTACAATATCATAATTTAAATAATTGCTCATCTGAATAATTCCTATATGGATATGGTAAATATTCACTTTGATATACTGAAGAAATTCTAGATTTTGGAACACTATAAATTATATTATTTTGATTTTGCCATACATTATAAAGTGAGTTAGACAAATAAAGACACATTCTATTATAAGAGATAAAATCCAACCTCTTAACCTCAAATTTTGGAGATGTATCTAAATTTTGAACAATATCTTCAGTCAAAAACTCGTTAATATCTTTAGATATTACTATCTTATACTCTTTTCCATTCTCCAAACTCTCATTCAATATTAACTTTACTTTTTTCTTATTCTTTTGTTCAATCTGTTCTACTCCCTCTCCTGTAGGAGAGGGTTGGGGTGAGGTTATTTCAGCTATGTACTCTAAACTATAATCATAAACTTTTCAATCTACATCTTGAAATTTTATAAGATTTTTGTCTAATTTTACTTCCTTACTAAATTCAAGATTAAAAAATAAATCATGAGTTGGAATATATGAAACTTCATTATCATATAATTGATATCTTATAGTATCTTCTAAACTTCAAGTATCAGAATAAACATTTCTATAAACATCAAAATCACTTAAAAATCAATAACTCTCTACACCAAAATCATCAGATAATTCTATTTGTCTATTACCATTTTTTGAGTTTAATCATTCATCAATATGAATAATATATGAAGTATCATAAGTAAAATTATTATCTTTTAATTTTATACTAAA
>CAZJHB010000015.1:0-2496 GCA_964545685.1 uncultured Candidatus Peribacteria bacterium
CAAACATAAAAACTTCATTCCTTAGCTCACAAAGCTTGTGAAAACACATCCATTTCTAAACTTAATCATAAAATATATAACATTAATCAAGTTTGAATAATACTAAAAACAAGCATCTGAAATGTATGTTTTTTCTTATAATGTCATATTTCATGTGCAAGTACTCAAACAAGTTCATCTACACTTAAATCTTTAATCAAAGTATCATACAAAACAATTCTTTTTTTAGTTCAGAATCAAGAAAAATATGCATTCGCTTTTGAACTTCTTTTTGATCCATCTATAACAAAAATATTATCCAATTTAAATCAAACTTTTTTGGCAAATTTTTCAATAGCTTTTCTTAATTCTCAATCTTTAAGTGGTGTTTGTTTATTAAAAATTGGAACAATCAAACTTGAATAAAACATCATCATAAAAATAGAAAAAAATGTTATTACTCACCAAGCATATAACCAAAAATTATCTCAAGCAATTGAATAAATCCAAACTATTATAGATAATAATATTCATCAAATTATAACACTCAATAATAATGATTTTATAATATCCATAAAAAATAATTTCTTTGTCATTTTATTAAATCAAAATTTTTCTTCTATTACAAATGTAGAATAATAAGAAAAAGGAATAGAAATAATTGTTTGAATTACAAAAATAATTCAGAAAAAATATAAAGATAAAATAATCTGATTATCACTAAATTGTCTTACAAAATTATCTAAGAATCAAAATCCTCAAAATATCAAAACCAAAAACATTATAATAAAAGTAAATCATCAAGAAATACTAGAAAACCTATGTTTTGCTTTTTCATATTTCATTGATTTTGCATATTTTTTTTCATCATATATACCTTTTAACTCCTCAGGAAGTTTATCAGACCAATTAAGTGTATTCAAATAATCAAGAGTTTTTGTGAACAAAAATTCAAATACAAATAATCAAAGTATTATATAAAAAATTGTTTGTGCTATCATTGTATTATTTTAAAGTGTAAATTTTTTTTAAAAACTATATAATTTATCTAATTCATTTTTTATTTTTTTTAATCAATCTAAATCAATTTTTCATATTTTTTTTATCAATCTTTTTTTAGAAATAGTTCTTGGTTGAAAAATTAGACAAATAGAATCTTTATCAAGTGAACTATCTTTTTTATCTAAAAAATAAGTTAACATATATCATTTTGCTTTTAATTGAGATGTTATAGGAATAATAAATATTGTATTAAATATTTTATTTAATTGTGATTTTTGAAAAATCAAAACAGGTCTATATCATCATTGCTCTGCTCAAATAACAGGACTTAAATTAGCTAAAAATATATCTCAAAATTCAATTTTCATTATTTTTTAATTATTTTGTATAGATATCCATTCATCCTCTGTTGGTAGATCATCAAAATCCATTGAAGCTAATATTTCAGCATCTTCCAATAACTGTTTTTCTAAACTTTCTTTTATTAATCTCTCTATAGTTTCACTTCTAGATATTCAAAATTTAAGTTTTAAAATATCTACTTGTTTAACTAAATCAGAACTTAAAGTAAGCGATAAATTTTGTTTTAATAGCATAATTTTATATTATAATAATGTATCATATAAATATATTATATTATTTTATACAATAAATCAAATTATTTTTGTATTATATTTTCTCTAAAAAAGAACCTTCTCTTGAATCTATTATTTTATATCAAGATTCAGTTATTTCATCTCTAAGTTTATCTGCTAACTCAAAGTTTTTTTCTTTTTTAGCCTTGTTTCTCTCCTCCAACTTTTCAAGAATTTCACTTGGAATTTCTTCTTTTTCTCAATCTAATATATCAAAATCAAAAATACCAAGAACTTGATTAAAAGTCTTAAATAAATCTACCAAAGCCTTCAATTCTTCTAATGAAAAATTATTTTCTCTAATATTAGTATTTATATATTTTGAAAGATTAAAAAATACAGCTAAAGCCTCTGGTATATTAAAATCATCTTCTAAATGATATATATATTCTTGTGTTACTTCTTGCAAATAATCACTAAATTCCTTAGACACTCAGCTAAATTCTTTATCACCTTTTTGTATTTCCCTATCTACCAATTTTAATAATTCATCAATTCATTTTATAGTATTAAAATTTGTTTCTAATTTATCAAAATTAAACTCTCTTTGAGTATTATATTTTCAATTTATAAAAGAAAATCTTACAGCTCTGTATAGGATAGAATTTACCTCACCCCCAGCCCCTCTCCTTTGAAAGAGAGGGGAGTTTTTATCTAATATATACTTATCTTCTATATCTTTAAGTGTGTAAAAATTTCATAGAGATTTACTCATTTTCTTTCAATCAACTAAAATATGTCATGAATGTAACCAATATTTTGAGAATTCTTTTCTAGTACAACTTTCTGTTTGTGCTATCTCATTTTGATGATGTGGAAAAACTAAATCTACTCATCACATATGAATATCTATTTGAGGACCAAAATGCTTAATATTACA
>CAZJHB010000015.1:2596-10012 GCA_964545685.1 uncultured Candidatus Peribacteria bacterium
ATTTCAAACTCCTCTTCCCAAAAATTATCTCAATCTTCTTTTTTCCACGCTTTCCATAAAACAAAATCTGATGCAGAATCTTTATCATACTCATCATTATCAATTCTTACTCAATCTTTTAATTTTGACATATCAAGATTAGCAAATTTTCAATATTTTTTAAATGATTTTACATCAAAATATATACTACCATCTTCTGATAAATACGCATTTTTTCTTTTTAACATAGTATTAATCATTCTAACCATCTCTGGAATCAAATCTGTTACAGGTACAATTTCATCAGCTTTTTGTATTCACAATTTTTCAATATCTGATAAAAAAATATCAGTATATTTTCTAGTAAAATCCAAAAGTTTTTCTCAAGCTTTTTGACTATCTCTAATTGTTTTATCATCAACATCTGTTATATTCATAACAGTTTTTACATTATATCATAAAAACTTAAGAGTTTTTACAACAATATCTTCAAAAATAAAAGTGCTCAAATTTCAAATATGAGCATAATTATAAACTGTAGGACCACAATAATATATCTTAACTTCCCTACTTGATAATGGTTTAAATTCCTCTTTTTTTCTCGTTTTTGTATTATAAAATTGCATATTATTTCTTATTATTATTATTTTTCTTTTTATTATGAAACACTAGTTCAGATGCTTTAGCTGGAGTCATATGTGTATGAATATTTTTATCTATTATAATATTCGGTCAATGTTTACAATCTCACCTACATTTAAATTCTTCTATAATCAAATTATCTCACACTCAATAAAATTCTTTATCATTTTTAAGTCTTGTAAGAATATATTCACTAAATTTTTCCCTACATCATTTTCAAGTGCAAACTTGTACTTTCATAATTCAAATATTATTATTTAATATAAACATTTTATACTTAATTTTTTAAAAAATACAATAAAATTATAAAAAATAATAATTTGGATAACTTTATTTATTATAAAATAAATAAAGTTGTTCTTACTAATTATATAAAAAAAATATTATTATTAATTCTTCAAATTATAATTTAATTAGAATCAAAAAAAGAATAATATAATCTATTATTCTTTTTTATTTCTTTTAATGGTGCCGAGAGCGAGATTTGAACTTGCGACACAAGGCTTTTCAGGCCTCTGCTCTACCCCTGAGCTATCCCGGCGTTTTTTGTCATATTTTTTTACTGCTGACTTGTGTATTATATAAAAAATAAAAAATAATCAAGTTTTTTTATAATTTTGTTTTGATTTTAATAAAATTAAAAAGGGTTTCCAAAAAAATCCAAGCAATTTTGCTTGGACTTTTTTGGAAACCCTTATAATAGTTCCGATTATTTTTTTATTTATTCAAAATACTATTAGTACTATCTTTAACAGGTTCTAATACTTCAAAAGGATCATATGGAGTATTTCAAGGTATTCACTCACTTTTTCAAGCTAAGATATTCCTTACAGCTCCTAATATTACATTATCAGCTTTATTTGTTTCAAGAACATCTGTTGGTGAAAATTCTCATAAATCTCTATATAAATCTAATCATATAGAATTAAGAAATTTTCAAATATCAGTACTTCCAGCATTATAAGTTTTTAATATTTCAGAAGAAGCTCCAGATAAAAATCAAGAACATAATTCTTTCATAAAAGTTAGTAAATATTTTTCTTTTAATTCTCTATCTTTTCTTCTATCATCATTATTCTTTATTTCTCACGGATAAAATTGTTTTTTATTTACTGAATTTATATCCTTAAGTATTGCATTCCACATATTATTTCAAGTCGTAGTATCAGCAAGTTGTCTTGTTGGATTTAATCTTAAATAAGTTTCTGCTATTGATTTAACATCTAATCATGAAACTCATTCTATTCAAGCTGCATCATTTAAATAATCTTTTGAATTAGAAAAATTAAAAGCTTCCATAAACTCTTTATAAGTATCATAATATTTTTTAAATATTGGATTATCATCTTTTTCTAATAAAATTATTTTATCTGTTTGAGCAGATGAAGGTTCTTTGGTATGTGCAAAACTCAAAGCTTTTATTAATTTTCTACCGTGTTTTTTCCAAAAATCTTGTGTATTATTAAGTCTCTTTTCCTCATTTGATTTTTTACTATGTGCATCTTTATAAAGTTTTAAAGCTTCATCATAAATATCACCTCAATAAATATCTTGCATTCTTCTTGATAATTCTAAGACAGTATCATTAAAAAGTTGCATTTCATTATACTTTGTAGAAAATGCTGTTGTAATCATCGGAACTCAAGTATCCCATAATCACTTAATATTTAAAAAAGTTTTTTGATCTATATCATATAATGCTCATGAATACAACAAACAGAAAAATCATTCATTCATAGTTTCTAAACTTCATCATCTTTCTACTGCTTTTTTAAACCATCAAATAGCGTTTGAAGTCGTTCCTCAAGTTGCTTCACCTAATCAGCAATCAACCATAGTTGTAGCTGTTCTTTTATTTGATGCATCTTTATATCATTTTTCTACTTCATCATTAATTCAAGCAGCCCATTTCCCTTCAAATTCTTTATGTAATCTAGTTCTTCTTTTGTGTCATAAAAATGGTTTTTCCTTACATTGTCTTTTTAATAAAATATGCATTAAATATTCTTCAGAAAATGTTATATTATCATCTTTTGCTTGTTGTTCTATACTATTAAAAAAATCATCTCAAACTGTTCATCCAAAAGCCTCATACCATAAATATTTTCATCTATATTCATACAATGCTTCTTTTGCTGTAAGATGTCAATATTTTTCAAGCATAAATAAAAGTCAAGCTTCCTTTTTAAACTCTGGACAACTTTTATTATTCAACCAAGATTTAATTCTTTTTACCGCAATCCGAGAATCAACTTTTGAAAGAGAATCAAGTTCATTATCCATTGCTTCAGATTCTGCCCTTTCAACTTTTATTTTTAACTCAGACTTTAATTCTTCGGGTAAAAATTTTCACATTAAAAGTGCTGCTTTAGCTGACTTTAAATCATTTCATTTTTTTAAAGATTCTTCAATAGAATTAATAAATAATTTTCCTCAAGCTAAAACCTCAGCTACTGAAGTTAAACTAAAAATTTGAGATGATATTTTTTTACCAAATACTTTATTTTGATTTTCAAGAGATTTTTTCTTTACAGATTTTCAAGTTTGCCAATTCGGATAAAGTCCCTTTTCTTTTATATAATCTTCTAATTTATTCAAATTTATAATTTCTTCATCTTTTTCAATACTCAAAATTTCTCACTCATATTGTCAAGACAATTCATTTTTTTTATATCATCATTTTTTTCTTTCTTTTTCAGATAATTCAGAAATTTTTTTTCTTTCTCAAAGTTGAACTTTTACTTTATTTCAAGAAATATTATTAATTTTTACAATTGTATTATCATCAGAAACTAAATATTCAACTTCTCTACTTACATTTTTATCATCTCAATCTTCAACTCAATTAGCAATTATCTTTCAATCTTTAAATTCATGATTTTCCCATTTTTTTCATAAATCATTATCTTTAATTTCCTCTCAATTTTTTATCAAATCACTAAAATCTTTTAATCAAAGTAATCTTTGTGTTTTATGTTTTTCAAATGCCTCCAAAAAAGAAGTAAAACTAAGTTTTTCTCAATTACTTAGATAAATTTCACATTTTACTTTATCAATTCATGAAATCTCATAAAGTCATTTTTCATCTCCTGTTTTTAAAAACATTCATTTAAATAAACCTTTTTCTCATTCTTTTGAAATTACACTTGCTCAATCAGAATCAATTTTATCTAATCTTGTTAAAAGTAAATTAAAATTACTTACTCATAATAATTTATCATTTGATATACTATCAATACCATTTAATTCTTGTAATAAAGAATCTTTTTTACTTTCTAATAAAGATAATCTTGTGTTTAAATCTTTAACTTTGTTTAAATCCTTTTTATCTTTTAATTTATTAATATCTAATTTTACCTTTTCAATTTCATTTTCTAATCAAGATACTTCATTTCACAAATATTCCTTATATCTCTTTTTTGATTGTTCCTTTTTTGTAGTATTACTTAAATCATTCTCATTTAAAAAATCCACTCAAAGTGATTCTAATTCTCATGATTCTATTTTTTCATCTAGTTCATTCTTAGTTAAAAAATCCAATTCTAAATTATTATTTTTTTGAAAAATTTCTAAAAAATCAGCATAAAATTTTTTTTCTATTTTTCAAGATGCTTTTTGATCTATCTTACCTTCTTGAGTTCAAATAGCCATATAAGAAAAACATTTTTTATTTTCATCATTAGACAAGATTTTTAAATAAAATTTCTCATTTTCTCAACTTGAATTTTTATTTATAAATTCAATAATATTTCATTCTCTAAATTTTTCTAAATTACTGAATCTATTTCAATTCTTATCAATTCTTTTTAATCATTCAACTAGTTCTTGTAAATTTTTTGGTCAATTCTCTATTTTATGTTCCTTTAAATCTTCATTAATATCATCTAAATCATTTTCCAAATTTTTAAATCAAATTTCTTGAGCTATATTATCTATATTTTCACTATTATTTAAAAAATCTTTCGTTTCTATCTCAATATCATTTAAAGTCAATTTATCTACAAATTTCTTTTTTAAAGAATCATTATTAATTCATTCTTTTTCTAATATACTATAAACAATATCTTTTTTCTTTTCTTCGGCTTTATCTTTAGAAATTATAGATAAGTTTACCAATTGACTTAAATTAGCAAAAGGTATAAAAATACTAACTAATTCTTTTTTTTCTTCATCTTTCAAAAAATTAGTTGAAAACAAAAATCTTAAATCATTATCCTTTATTTTTGAAGAATAATTAAGTCTTTGTAAAATAAATTCAACTTGTTCTTTATCTTCACTAGACAATTTTCAAAGTCTTTTTGATATTTCTGATTCACTTAAATTCAAAACTTTAAATTGTTCTCTTTTATTTATATTTCCACCAAGAATAGTATTTAAAAAAATTGTTAATTCTTTATCTGAATTAATTAATCTTTTAAGTTCTACATCATTTTTTTTATCAACTTCTTTTTTAACTTTTAAATTAAATACTTTTTCATCAATTTCATAATCCGAAAAAATTGTTTCTTTTAAATTATTTCTAAGATTGCTTAATTTTAAAAAATCTTTAGCTAATAAATTTTGTAACTGCTTAATATTTATTTTATCTAAATCAAGTTCTCAATACTTTTCTTGATGTTTTGCTTGATATGATTCTAGTAAATCTCTTAAATCTCAAGCAGAAACTACATCATTAGAATTCATTACATCATCTATAAATCTATTTCTTGCTACCGAATCTTTATCTTTTAATGTATCATAAATAAAATCTTTTCTAAATTTTAGTTCCACACTATCATCCTTTTTTTGCTTCACATTCTCAGGATTTTCTCATTTATTTATATTATTAGTAGCCATATAAAATTATTTTAAAATATATTTTTATTATTATACTACAAAATACTAAAAAAAGCAAAAAAATAACTTGTAAAATATTTTATTTTTCATAAAATTTAGAAACAATAAAAAAAAAATTTAATCTTATAAATACAACCATGATAATAACCTGAATAATTGTTTCCATACTAGTTTTTACGATAATAATATTGATCCATGAACTTTGACATTTTTGAGCATCTAGAATTTTTTGAGTAAAAGTTGAAGAATTTTGACTTTGAATTCCACCAAGAGCAAAAAAATTATTTACAGATAAAAAATGAACATTATATTCCCTTAATTACTTACCACTTTGAGGTTTTGTAAGATTAAAATGAGAAAATCCACATACTCTTAAAGATAAAAATGATAAAAATGCTTTAATCAACAAACCTGTTTGGCAACAAGCGATAATTATTTTAGCTTGAGTTTTTATGAATTTTTTATTAGCTTGAATAATATTTTCTATTTTATTTTTTGTAGGTATAAAACCTGTTTGAATAAATAATCAAATAGAAACAGAAAAAGAAATAAAATTAATACCTACATATTCACAAGCTCTAGATTCTTGAATACTAATAAAAAATGAAGGTATTGTTTTATACCCTGTTGAATGAAGTATAGCTGAACAAGAATGAATTAATGAAGGAGATATATTAATTGATATAAACTGAGAAAAGATTACTGATTCAGAACAAATAATTGATATTGTTTGAAGTAATGCATGAAATGAAATTGAATTAAATATAATATCACATAATGCAACCTCACCCCAATCCTCCGTAACTTCAGTGAAGGAGGAAAAAACTATTATTATTGAAGTTCCTGAAGAATGAAAAATTGGTGCATATTTATCAGATAATATTGAATTTAATAAAGAATTTGAGTATAAATATTGATTTTTTAGTTCAATAAAATATTGATTTTTAGAAACCTATAATCAATCTTTATTAACTTTAAAATGATTAAAATTAGTTCTTGGTAATATTTTTATTCCTGATACTCCTGAACAAAGAGAAGAAACATTAAAACAAGTAAGCTGACCTATATGAATAGTTAGTTTTATGTCAACATCTATTACTCAATGAATAAGTTTTATAATAATAATATGAGCTATTATATCAATAAATCTTTGAGTTTTTAATCTTTTACCAATTCCAGCATTGGATTGATGAAGATTTTTTATAATAATAATCAATTATATAACAAAGTCTATTTTATGAAAAAAAACTATTAATGAAACAACAGAATGAATAATTCATTTAGTTTTTTTTGTATTATTAATTGCTTTAAGTTGAATAATAGCGTATAATGATATAAATAACATTATTAATAACTAATTTTTATGAATGATATAGTTAAGCAATGTAGAGATTATGTTAATGTATTACTTTTGCCATTAGAAAATCATTATTATCATCATTTTAATCATGCTTTAGAAGTTAGTTCAAGAGCAGTTTATTTATGAAAAAAAGAATGATTAAGTAATGAAAAACTTGAAATATTAGCTATTTCATGACTATTTCATGATACGGGTTTTATAATTCAATATGATAATAATGAATTTATTTGAGCAAAAATTGCTAGAAATTTTTTAAAAACTATGTTATATCCTGAAAAAAACATAGAAATTATTGAAAGAATTATCATGGCTACAATGCCAAGCTATAAAAAACCTAAAGATATACTTGAAGAAATTATAAAAGATGCTGATTTAGATTATTTATGATCAGATAAATTTTTTACAAACGCTAATAAGTTAAAAGCAGAAGTAGAAGCAATAAAAAATATAAAAATTTTAGATCCTGACTGGCAACATTGATCAATAAAATTTTTACATGAACATAAATATTATACACTAACACAAAAAAAAGAAAGATGAGCAAAAAAACATGAAAATGAAAAAACTTTAGAAGAAATGCTTAAAGAATTAGAAAAAGA
>CAZJHB010000015.1:10112-15125 GCA_964545685.1 uncultured Candidatus Peribacteria bacterium
TATTTTTATATAATCCTACAAATTATTAAAATAACAAAGTTTAAATAATATGTTTGAATTTAATTTAGAATCAAAGAATTGAAATGCTAGAGCAGGAGAATTTTTTACTGAACATGGAAGTTTTAAAACACCTATTTTTATGCCAGTTTGAACCAAAGCTACTGTAAAATGAATAAGTAATGAAGAACTTGATGAAATGTGAGCTGAAATTATTTTAAATAATACTTATCATCTATATTTAAGACCTTGAGATGAAATTGTTAAACATTTTTGAGGTACACATAATTTTATGAATTATAAAAAACCTATTTTAACTGATTCAGGATGATTTCAAGTATTTTCTCTGTGACAACCAAAATATAAAAGCCCTCACCCCAACCCTCTCCCTTGAAGGGAGAGGGAGCTAGAACAAAAAAAACAATCTCTCGTTAAAATCACTGAAGATTGAGTGCATTTCAGAAGTTTTATTGATTGATCAAAGCACTTTTTTAATGCTGAAAATGTGATGGATATTCAAAGTAATATTTGAGCTGATATAATAATGGCTTTTGATGAATGTGCTCCTTGAGATAGTAGTTGGGAATATGCCAAAGCTGCAATGAATAGAACTCATAGATGGGCAGAAAGATGTGTAGAAAGATGGAAAGAAAATAATAAACAAAGAGAAGAAAAATGATTATATAAACAAGCACTATTCCCTATTGTTCAATGAGTAATTTTTGATGATCTTAGAAAAGAATCTGCTAAATTTATAAGTAATTTGGATACTCCTTGAGTTGCAATTTGATGATTATCAGTTGGAGAATCAAAAGAAGATATGTACAGAATATTAGATGTGCTAAAAGATAATTTACCTGAAAATAAACCTAGATATTTAATGTGAGTATGAACTCCCGAAGACCTTATTGAATGAATAGATAGATGAATAGATATGTTTGATTGTGTACTACCAACAAGACTTTGAAGACACTGAGTTGCTTTTTCTTCAAAATGAAATATCAAAATAAGAAACAAAAAACACCAACTTTCATATGAACCATTAGATTCAAAATGTAACTGTAAAGTTTGTAAAAACTACTCAAAATGATATTTAAGACACCTAATCCAAGAATGAGAAATGCTATGAATGCAACTTTTGAGCTATCATAATCTATATTTTCTTATAAATTTATCTAAGCAAGCAAGAAAAGCTATTGTAGAGAATAGATATAAAGAATTTAAGAAGGAATTTCGGGAGAGTTATAGGTAACCCCTTTCCCTTGAGAAGTTTTTAACCCCTTCACTCGTACCTCGGGCTTAATTTTAACCCCTTCCCCTCCACTCCGTTTCGGGTATTCCCCTTAAAAAGGGGAAAAATTAATAAGGAGAAAAATAAAAAAAAGAGAAAAAATTATTTTTATAAATTTTTTCTCTTTTTTTAAAATCTTAATCAATTATATTAACTAATTTTTTCCCCTTTTTAAGGGGAATACCCGAAACGGAGTGGAGGGGAAGGGGTTAAAAATTTTTCAAGTTAAAAATATTTACTTCACTATAAACAAAGCCTTCTTCCCTACTCAAATTACAGAATTTAAATATTTTAATATTTCTTGATCAGTTTCTAATCATGCTTCAGTAATTTTATTATTTATAGCATTTAGATAAGAAAAATTAGTTTCATTTATAAGATCTGCTTTTCTTAATTCAAGAACATATTGAAGACAAACAGATTGTTTTGCTTTTCTAGATACTATATTATTATCTCCATCAAAACTTTCATAATTAGTTCAAGCAAGAGATAAAAATCTATCTATATCTTTATTAATATAATAATCACTTAAACCAACTTTTAAACAAATATTATCTGTCTCAACCAATTCTAACTGATCTGAAGTAAATGTTTTTAATAATTTTTCATATCTATCTGTAAGTTTGTGATTTTCATAATCTTTATCTATAGTAGCAGCATTCAAATCTACAAGTAAATATTTTATTCATAAATCTCTCAATCTTTGTACCGTTACTTTATCATCTTCATCATATATATAATTATTGAAATTAAATATCAAACTATCTTCTAAAAGTCTATTATTATTTTCAGAAATATAATATTTTAAAAATGTTCAAATTCTATAAATAATAGCCTCATTTCTATACTCTTCTATTGGATTAAGAATTCAAGAATAAATATTATTATTTGCTCTACTTGCAAGATTTCTAATTGATTGATCTACTCTAGAATCAACCTCTAATTGAGTTAAAAGTAATGTAAGATTATTAAGATCTCCCTTAATATCATATTGATTTATTATATCTATTAATTGTTTACTACCAATAGCATTAGCCAAAAATTCTTTTTGTTTTTCTTGTTTTATATTAAGTTCAAATAATATATTCAAATAGTCCTTATGATATAAAAATGGTGATTCAACTTCATTAATTTGTCATAATTTATATTCTTTGTAAGATGCATTCTTAAAATTTATAAAAGTATGTGGTATTACAGAAAAGTAAATATAAATTAGTATAGTTCAAAAAATTATTAAACTAGAAAACAATTTTATATAATACTCTTTAGAATTATCTTCTTTTATAAAACTTGATAATTCAAAAAGTCAAAATGCAATCATTAATAAAAATGAAAAATACATTACTATTCAATACCAAACTATTCAAAAAGAAGAAATAGTCCATAAAAACACATAAAATAAAGCAAAAATTAAATTAATCTTAAAAAATTTATTTTTAAAAGAATTATCCAAAGCAAATAGCAAATATAGAATAGGCAATAATAAAAATAAAAATATAAATGAATATCATGCTGGTAAATAAACTCAAGACATCAAATCTTTAAACGGAATAAATAAAAACAAAGCTAGTTCACCCCCCAATATTACATAAATTCATAAAGAATAAATCCTTTTTCTAAATGGTAAAAAGACAAAAATCAAAGGAATAAAAAGTAAGTAAATATAACCTATCCCTGTAAATTCTCAAGTTTGATTATATTGCATAGTCAAATTCCAAGGCAATTTAATATAATTATTTATACCTTCTTCATAACCTAAATATCTACCAAAATCTTCATTAGTTGATGTTCAAGAAGAAGTCACTTTTTCTCTGTTTACTTGTTCATTTAATATAACTAGCTCTTCATCACTATATATTTTTGTTTTATCTAATTTATATCTTTCTGAAGTTCAAGTAATAATTTTTCAAATAGATAAATCTCCCCCCGAATCGTATATATTTTTTCATATCCAAGGACTAATAGCAATTAATATTCAAATTATAAATAATCAAAATTCTTTACAAAAATATGTAAAGTTTTTCTTATTTTGATAAAAAGACAATACAAGTAAAAATATTCAAATTATTATACTTACATAAAAGAAATTATTTTCAAATCAAGCAATATTATTAGGATTAACTACTACATTCATATATCCCCATAAGTTTGCTTTTGTAAAAATTCACAAATACAAACTAATATAAGCAAAAAATCAAACAAGTCATAATCTAAAAAATACTAATAATCATATCATTGCTGAAATCAAAAGCAATGAAGTAAATTTTATAGAAAAAGCAAATCAAGCTAATAATCAAATTATAAGAAAAATCACTAGATTTCATTTATCAAAATCACTATGATTTAATATTTTATCTGTTACTTTTGTAAATATACTTTTATCCTTTAAATATAAAAAAGTATATTTAAATAAAATATAAAGAGCTATAATACTAACAAAAAACAATCAAGTATCCAATTTCATATCTTTTGCCTGTTGAAAAACTACCATAGGCATAGAAATAAAAACTGTTCACATTAATAAAGGAATATTAAAAAAGTTCTTTTTTGTATGAGTTGTTTTTAATAAATCTGCAAAAATTAATATCAATGAAATAATACTTAAAAAACCTCAAATTACATTAAAGAAAAAAGCTTGAGTAGCAGAACCAAACATATATCAGATTCAAGTAAAAGTTTGCCAAGAATACATTGTTCAAAGAGAAATTATTTTTCATGCTTGTACAAGTAGTTTTGGATAATTCATATATACTCATAAATCATCCCATCATATTGGAAAAGGTCTTACAATATTAATTAAACTAACAGATAATATTAATGTAAGTACCAAAAAAAGAAATTCTGTAGAAATCAAATACAAATAACTTCATTTTTTTATATCAAATTTTAATTTTGTGTTATATAAAGCTTTTATATATCAAACAAACTCCTTATATGAAACAATCAAAAATATTGCTAATATAGTAAAAGTCACTCCAAGATTATAAAATCAAATTATTCAAATAAAATCAAGAACAAATATAAAAGAAAAAAATCAAAGTACTAGTGAAGATAAAGTTAATAAAATTTTACTTGAAAATAATTCATTAAATATATAAGATTTTTCTAATTTTTGTTCTAAAAATACGAATATCCTTCTTCAAAAAGATAAACAAATAAATATTATAAAAAGAGGAAAAAAAGCAAATCATAATATTTTAAAAAACAAGGTAATTCATCAAATCCATGGATTTCAATTCAACGAAAAAAATAAAAGACATAAAATAAATAAATGACCTAAAAAATAATTAAATATTGAAATAGGAGAAAAATGTATTTTATCGTCTTTTGAGAAATTCAATTGAATCAGCTTATAAACACAATAAATTACTCAAATAATAAATACATAAGAAAAATATCAATCAAAATTTTCTATATGCATTCAATTAGATGATGTATAAAATACAAATATAATAAAAATACTATAAATAACAAAAGATAAGGTATTTAATAAATAAAAAATCATTTTTCTATAGTTTAATAAAATAAATTAAATCTTACCTATTGTACTTTTTTATGAAAAATGTAAAGAGAAAATTTAGTTAATTTTGGTACCGGTACCTTTTCATACATTTTCAAAAATTAATTTTACAAACACAAGAAAAAATCTAAAATAAATAAATAAATAAATAAATAAATAAATAAATAAATTAATTAATTAATATTTAATAAAAAATATATGGATT
>CAZJHB010000016.1:0-4620 GCA_964545685.1 uncultured Candidatus Peribacteria bacterium
TTATAATTAATTATTTTTTCTTCCAAAAAAAGTTTTTTTACTCATAATCAATGACAGTCTTCACAAGCTCAAAAATTTGAATTAAAAGAAAAACTTGAAATAGTTAAATTTATAGGAACATGCCAACAATTAGAACAAACAAATTTATTAGAAAAATTTACTTTTTCTTTTCATAATATTTCTATCTCTATTTGTCAATTTCAAATATTAAATGCTAAATCTAAAGAATCTTTTAATCTTTTTAAATCTGAAGAATCTTTATTTTTATAATCACTTATAACTAATCTATCAATAACTATAAATAAATCTTTATTAGTAAATTTTTTATTATCAAAATTATCATTAATTGTATATATTTTATTATTTAATGAAAATCTAATAAATCATTTATTTAATACAAAACTTTTAATTTCTTCGAAAGAATTAAAAACTTTATTTATTGATGCTTTTATTAAAAATTTTTCTTGCTCTTTAAAAGTTTCTAAAAAAGTAATTATATCTTTAATTGAATGTTTTTTTACTATATTATTACATTTAACACATCTTCTTTCTCATACATTTAAATATAACAATTTATAATAATCATATATTTCTGTTATAGTTCCTACAGTAGATCTTGGATTTGTTGAAGTAGTTCTTTGATCTATGGAAATAGTAGGGGATAATCATATTATCTCATTAACCTCTGCCTCTTCTTTCATTCATCAAATAAACATTCTAGCATAACTTGATAAACTTTCTAAATATTTTTGTTGTCAAACATTATAAATAGTATTAAAAGCCAAAGAAGATTTTCAACTACCTGATACTCAAGTTATTACAGTAATCTTATTCTTTGGTATTTTAACATCAATGTTTTTTAAATTATGAGTAGAGGCTCAAAAAACTTCTAAATATTCTGACATTAAAAAATATTAGTAATATAAATTGACTTTTAATTTTAATGATTTTAATAGAAAAGCAAGTTTTTAAATTATTATTGACGGTACCGGTACCCAAATTTTAAGCATAATAAAACGATACTTGCCAGTACCGGTACCCAAATTGTCTAATTTAACCTAATCAGAAGCAATTACTAATCATATCACTTTTTTTGCTCAATTTTGTTTCAAAACTCTTGATACTTCATTAATTGTAGTTCAAGTTGATATAACATCATCAACTAGTATAATTATCTTTTTGTCAAGTTTGTCTCTATATTTTTTATTTATTTTAAAAGCATTTTTGAGATTTTGTATTCTTTTTTCTTTTGATAATAAAGATTGTTGTCCAGTATTTTTAACTTTTTTTACTATATTTTTTTTATAATTTAAACCTATGATTTGTCATATTTCTTTCGCCAATAAATCAGATTGATTATATCATTTTTTTAAATTTCTTAAAAAAGTGCTTGGAATATTTGTTATAATTATATTTTTATTATTAATTATATTAAATTTATTTTTTAATAAAAGACTAGTCATATAAACTGCAAAATCACTTACTATTTCTTTTTTTCAATAAAATTTTAAATCTATTACTAATTTTTTTATAATAGGATTACTATAATGAGTTAAAATTAAAATATTATCATAAAAAATTCATGTTTTACATTTTTTATGTACTGCAAATTTTTCACTAAATTTTTTACAAACATAACAAAAACTTGTATATTTGTTTAATTGACTATAACAATTATAACATAAAAAATGTCATTCACTATTACATGAACGACATTTTTTTGGAGCTAATATATCTTTTAATATATTAAATATTTTCATATTTTTTATTTCAAATAAAAATAAATCTATCTATCATACTTCAATTAATATTTACTTTTTCAAAAAACATATAAAAAGGTCTAACAAATAATTTTTCTTCTCAATATAAAGCTTTATATAAAACTAATTCTTCTTCTGTTTCTGTATGAATTACTAATCATAAAACTTCATACAAATCTCATTTATAATGTTTATATATTCATTTTTTCATTTTTACTTTAAATCCAAAAATATATTACTTATAGAATCAACTCAAAATCAAGTCATTCATTTATTGTAAAGTCAATATGGCTCGTATGAGTTTATTGCTGGTCAAGCAATATCTATATGAGTAAATTGTTCTTTATTCATAACAAAATTTGACAAAAATGCTCATCACATACTAGATCAAGCATTAATTCATTTAGTTAAATTTTGTAAATCAGCATATTCTGATTCTGTTTTTCTTATAAAATAATTATCAAAAGGAAGTCTAATATATTTTTCAAAATTTTCTTTAGAATATTCTTCAAATTTATTAATTAATTTATCATTATTTCACATTATAGCAGCATATCTAAATCATAATGCAACCATAGCAGCTCAAGTTAAAGTAGCAATAGAAATAATATTATCTAATTTATAATTTTTTGAAATATAACTTATTCCATCGGCTAAAATAAGTCTTCATTCTGCATCTGTATGTATAATATCAACTGTCTTTCATGAATAAGACTTTATAATATCAGAAGGCTTGTAAGATTCTCCAGAAATATGATTTTCTGCTAAACACAAACATGAAATTAGATTAACTTTTAAATCTTTTTTATCTAATTCTTTCATTACACAATAAGTTGTAGCTGCTCATGACATATCTCATTTCATTTCATACATATAATCTCAAGGTTTTACTTGTATTCAACCCGTATCAAAAGTAATTCATTTTCATACGATTCAATAAGTTTGAGCATTTTTATCTACAATTCTTTCTAAAATAACCATATATGGTTTATTAATACTTCATTTTCAAACTGCATCAATAAGATTTAGTCATTTTTTTTGTATATCTTTATATTTTAATACTGTAATTTTTGTATTTTTAAATTTTGTTTTCTTTACTATCTTAACAAAATGTTCAGGAGTTAAATCTTTTGATGGTGTTTCTGATAAATCTCTAGATAAAATAATATTTTTTATAGTAGAAATTCTATCTTTTATAATCTTTTTATTTTTTTCATTAACAATTATATTAATTTCATCTTCTTTTTTTTCTGTTTTATATTTATCAAATTTATATCTTGATAATAATGAAGTATTTAACAAATCTAACAAGTTTTTATCATTTTGTGTAAATAATGTTAATTTATTAGGTAATTTTACAATTTCCGTTCATAAAAATTCTTCATTAGTAAATTTTGATTTTTCATTAATATAAAATAAATATATATATTCAAAAGATTTATTTCAAATAAAAAAAGATAAAACTTTATTATCATTTGTTTTTTTTGATTCTTCTATTGTTTTTTGTATTTTTTCTACAATTTCCTTATTTAAACTTAAAAAATCTATTTCTTTCAAATCTAATTCTTTATCAAAAATAAAAACAAGATTGGAATTTTTTATTAAGTTAATTTTATTTTTTACTTTTATCATACATTTATAAATTAAATTTTAACCACGTTATTCTATTCAAATAATATAAAAATACAAAAAATAAAAATAAAAAATAAATCAAATACCTCAAAATAAAAGAGATATTAAATTAGAATATTTTTTATGAATATAAAAATTAAATAGAATCAAATATATGAAAAATATAAAATATCAAATATTTACATTATAAATAAATCAATATATAATAAATATTATACTTGATAAATAATTTAAATATAATCATATATATTTAAATTTTTTTCTATATTTTTTAATAAATAATAAAAATGTATAAATAAAAAAACTTAAAAATTCAAAAAATAATCAAAAAAATAATAAAAAATTATTTAAAGTACTATTATTATTTATTATACTTTCACGAAAAATAAAAATTAAAATAACAAAAATAAAAAAAACTATTTTAAAAATTACTCTTTCTTTTTTTTCTTTACTTAGATTTATATTAGAAAAATAAAAAAAATAAAAAATTCAAACAATGAAAAAAAACATAACATAGTATGATAAATTTCAAATCAAAGAATTTAAATCATATGTATTAATAATATTATCTCATGATAAATTTTTTCAACCATCTAATAAATAAAAATAATAAAAAATTACTCAAAAAATAAAAGAAACTATAGTTAATAAATATTTCACTTTTTTTTAATTATTAAATAATTTATTTTATTTTACAAAAAAATAAGAATTTGTAAAAAAATTCTTATTAAAAAAAATAATTTATTGTACTAATTTTTAGCTAAAAATTAATTATAAAAAATATAATTACAAAATATGAAATAAATATATTTAATATTATTAAATATAAATTTTTTGATATATATAAAAGATAATAAAATAAAAATACAAATAAAAAATATTTTATTCAAGAAAAATTAAAATCATTTAAATTAAAGTAATAATTAAAATTAAATATAAAAATCAAAAATATTGAATAAAATAAAATTACAAAAAATAAAGAATCTCTTATCTTAGATAACAAAATTAAAACAAAATTTAAAATATTTTTATATCAATTTTTTAATATAGTATAAGAATAATTAAATCACTTAATTTTTGCTGATAATAAAATAATATTTTGTCTTATTACTTTGTTTATTAATAAATAATGTTCTCTTTTTTTAGAATTAAAAAAATTCAATATTATATTTTTATTATTTATTTTTAATTTTTCTTTATATTTATTTAATAAAAATAAATTTTTAAT
>CAZJHB010000016.1:4720-10885 GCA_964545685.1 uncultured Candidatus Peribacteria bacterium
ATTTCTCTTAATTTTAAAATATTAGTTGTTGATTTTATTTTTATTATAGAATTATATATATTTTTTAATCTTACAATATCTTCATTAGATATATCTACTTTTTCTTTTCAATCTATTAAATTTTTTATTTTTATTAAAATAAAATTTATTAACTTATAAGTTTCTTCTAAATTTTTTTTAAGATAAAAATTATCGTAATTTATCTGATTTTTATTAAATTCTTTATTTACTTTAATTTTTTCTTCTTTTTTTTCTTTTTCTTCTTTTTTATGTATTGTTCAAAGATACATTTTATATTCTCAATCTAATTCTCTTATTATTTCCTTTTTTTCTTCTTCTGAAATATTTTTTTGATCTGTTCAATATAATTCTAAAACATTATATCATAATTTTTTTCTTAATTTAAGATAAACTTTAAAAATATCATCTCAAATAATTTTTCATTTTTTCATTTTTCAAGCTTTTTCTGCTTCAAAAATATATTCATTTCAAAAATCACTAATATTAGTTATTTCTTCGATATGTAAAATAGAGTATCATTCTATATGTACTCTTTCTCTTGCTTTTATTTCATTTTCAGCTGATAAAACAAAAGTAAAATTTTTACCTTGTTTTGAAACTTGTATTTTAAATTTTTGCATTTTTTATAAATTTATTTCTAAACTAAATAATTTTTTAGTATATTATCAAGTTGGTTTGTTGGTTCTTTTCAAAATTGTGATAGATATTCTCATGTTCTATTTCAATTTTTTGTAATATTTTTTATATTATTAATTTTAGAATAAACTAAATTATTAAATTCATTTTTTTCTATTTCTGCCATTTTTTATGTATTATTAAGTAAAAATGTAAAAGCATTTAATTCTTCTTGTTTTTCTTTAGCTTCTTTTTTTCTAAGACCTTCTATTTTTGAAAAATTTTGTTTACTTATATTTTCAATAGATTTTATCTCATAATTTTTTATAAAGTAAGTTATATCATTATACAAATTATCAAGATTTGAATCATTTATAACTTCTAATGCTTCAAGATATAACTCTTTTTGCTCTTCATAAATTTTTATAGACTTTATCATTATTTTTATTAAATAGATTTTTTCATGTTTTTTCTTTCGCTTTTTTAAAAAATCAAATATCATATTTATATATTAATTATTTAATTACTTATTACATAATAACATATTTTTTTTTATTAAACAAATATATGTGTATATATTTAAATAATTATTTATTATAATATATTATTAGTATTAATTATTAATGTTAAAACTTTTTTTTGTTTATTTTAAAGTAAGTCAAATAAAAATATAAAAAATTATATTAAAAACTTTTAAAAAAAATCCTTATTTAAAGCTAAAAAACGTTTTTTACATTTTTTTAACAAAATAGTTTTTTTTATATTGACTTGTTTTTTTTACATAAAAAGTTATAAAAATATATGTTAATTTTATTTTTAAATTTAAAAACAGAAAAATGTTCAATGTAAAAAAACAAAATAAATTTTGACTAGTTTTTATTATTTTTTTAACAAGTTTTTTAATAGGAGTTATTTTTTCCTTTAATGTTGCTATAAAAATAAATAGCAATTTGTTAAAAAGTCAAAATAATTGAGATATATTAGATGTTATTACAAATAATGGAAATTTAGATTTAACAGAATTTTGGGAAGTTTATTCTATAATAAAAGAAAAATTTTATACAAATGGTGAAACTATAGAAAAAGAAACATTAGTTGAATGAGCTATAAAATGAATGGTAGAAGCTCTTTGAGATAAGCATTCGGAATATATGAGTATAGAAGAAACTGAAAGATTTACAGCAAGTTTATCTTGAGATTTTGAATGAATATGAGCAGTTGTTGAAAAAACAGTATTATGAGTTAAAATAGAGAGAATTATAAAATGATCTCCAGCAAAAAAATATTGATTATTAAAAGATGATATAATTATTAAGGCAAATTGAGAAGAATTACAAGATTTGGATTTATTTGATTCTGTTGAAAAAATAAAATGACCAGCATGAACAAAAGTATTATTAGAAATTCTTAGAGCTTGAGAATCAGATATTTTAGAAATAGAAGTTATTAGGGATAAAATAAAAATTCCTTCAATTGACAGTAAAATTATAGAAGATACTAATTTATGATATATTTCTATTAATATGTTCTGAGATGATACTGATAGAGAATTTTTAACTGCTTTAAATTCTCTTAAAAATACTGAATGATTAATTATAGATTTAAGAGATAATGGTTGATGATATCTACAAAAAGCTGTAATTATTTTAAGTAGTTTTATTGAAAAAGATAAAAATTTAGTTACTACAAAATATCAACAAATATTAATAAGAAATGATATTTATCCAAGTATTAATGATTGAAATATTTACGAATGAAAGATAGTAGTATTAATTAATTGAAATTCTGCTTCAGCTTCAGAAATAACTGCATGAGCATTAAGAGATTATTCTAAAGCTATTCTTGTTTGAGAAAAATCTTATTGAAAATGATCTGTTCAACAAACCTTTGATATGGATACTTGATGATTATTAAAATTAACAATAGCTCATTGGTATACACCTAATGATGTAAATATAAATCATGAATGAATAAATCCTGATATTGAAGTAAAATTTGAAAAAGAAGATTATGAAAATCAATATGATAGACAATTAGAAACTGCAAAAGAAGTATTAAAGGAATTTATTAATTTATGAAGTTTGCAATTAGTAGTAGATAAATTTAATAATAAATAGTATTTTTGACAAAATAGTCTCTTATATGATATAATATAAGAGATTATTTTTTTATTATAAAAAATTATGGGTAGTGCTTTAGATCAATTTAAAAATATGCCTAAAGAACCTCAATTATGAGAACAAAGAGAAAAAGAACAAGATAATGAAATTTATCAAAAAGAAACTATAGATATATCTACAGCTAAAAAAAATTTGATGAGGGATTTATATTGAGTTTGATGAAAAGAATTTGCTGAACAAATAAATAGTTGAGAAGAATTAATAGAGTTTAATAATCTTCAAAAAATTGAAGAACATCCACAAACACCTCTAGTAGATACTTTAGTTGAACAATGATTATTAACTATAAATGAATGAGATTTAATTAAACAATCATTTATAAATAATGAAAATAATGAAAATAATGATTTAGAAAAGAATATTTTATCTGTTGAATGAATAGATGTTAATAAAAAACAAAAAATTATAGAAACTATTAATTTTTTATCTAAAGAAACAACAAAAGAACAATGTATTAAAGACTTTTATAATGATTTTAATCAAGAGATATATAATTTTAAAGAAGATGTTAGATGATGAAAAAAATGAGAAAAAGAATTAGTATGAAGAAATAAAGATTTAATAGAACATATATGAGCAAACTATTTTATTTTTAATTGAGAAAAATGAAAGGAAAATCCTAAAGATTCTTTAGATAGAGCAATAAAAACTACTTTAAATGAATTAATGGATAATAAGTTATTTAATAGACCAGATACATTTGATAAAATGTTAAATATTGTAAGAAATAAAGAATTAAGTTTTGATGAAAGATTTAATGAGTTGAAAAAAATAGATAGTTTGATAAATACAGATCAATCAAGAGCTAATTGAAGACAAGCAAATGATTTTAGAAATGTAAAAAATAAAGAACATTTAACTAATTCATTATTAGCTGAAAAATTTGATCAATTAAGATTACAATTACAATTAAGTATAAATAATTCTGAAAAAAAAGAAATTTGAGAACAATTACTAGAATTAAAACAAGAAGCAGAAAATTCATGAGAAGTATTTATTTCTTGAGAAATTGATAAATTAATAGAAAATAATGATATAAACTTAAGAGAAACATAATATTATGTTTCTTTTTTTCTAAAATAGATTATTAGAAATATTAAAATTAAAAAATATATAATTTCAATAATATAATCATAATTTCAAATATTATATTTCAATATAAAAGATTCTTTTTCTCCAAAAAAATTAACCATTAATATAGTCCATTTTAGAAAAATCCAAGCAAAATATCATATAAAAATTCATAGTATATTAGACATATAATAGACAATTATAGAAATAAATCAAAATAGCATTGCAAATGGAATAGTCCATCATACTAATAGGTTTGCAATAGGTGACAGTATTGATAGTTGTCCAAAATTAAAAATTATAATAGGTAATGTAAAAATAAGTGATGATATACTTAAAACAAAAGCTTCTTTAATTTCTAAAAAATTAGGTAAAAAATAAAAAATTTTTTTAAAAAATTCTTGACTATAAATAATTCAAAGAACAGCTAAAAAACTTAAGTGTAATGATATATCATAATTAAGACTTAAAGGAGAATATATAATTATCAAAATAATACTAAAACATAATATTGATAATATATTTCATTCTCTTCAACAAGTTAATATATAGTATCATATCAATCACATAATTGATGCTCTAATTACAGAAATTTCATTTCAAACAAAAATAGTAAAAAATATAATAAAAAAAGTTATTATAATTGTTTTTAACAAATTGGGTAAAAATTGTAAAATATATGATAAAAAAATTATAATTATAGTAATATTAAATCAAGAAACTGCTATAAGATGAGTTAATCATGAATTATTAAAATTTGTTTCTAAATCTTTAGCTATATTTTCTTTTGATCATATTAATATTCATCATAAAAAAATAGCTTCATTTGAAGGATAAATTTTATTAATAGTATTTAAAAATGAATTTTTTATTTTTAAGGATAAATTTTTTATTATATTTATTTTTTTATTTTCTATTATATCTAAATAATAAATATATGATTTAAAATATAATTTTTTTGATAACATATATTTTTGATAATTAAAATTATTAAAATTTTCAAATCATATCAATTTTATTTTTGTATCTAAAATCTCTCATATTTGAATGTTATAATTTTTTGTAATATAGAGTAATCATTTTATATTTAAATTTGTTTTAATCTCATTTATTTCTAATATTTTTCATATATATATATTATTATATTCTCATTTTTTATATATTTTAATAATTTCTAATTTATAATTATTATATTTATTGAAATTTTTTTGTATATATTGTTGTTTAGTATAAATTTTTTGAAAATTATAATTAGATAATCAAATTCATATTAAAAATCATAATATAATTATTAAAAGATAAATTAAATATTTTTTTATAGTTATAAAAAAAACAAAAAAAAGTACTATTATTATTAATAGTACAAAAATAGATTTTGTAAAACTTTCTAAAAAGTTATTTATAAAAATTCAAACTATAAATGATATAGAAAAAAATATAAATAGTTTGTTTTTTGAAATCATTATTCTTCTTTTTTTAATATTTTATATAATTCTATAGAAGATAAAACAATTATAATAATAGAAAATATTTGAGCAAAATTTATATTAATAGAGTCTTTTAATATATCATATTTTCAAGTAAAGTATTCTAATATTAATATTGTAGAAGAAAAAACAATAAGTCATATATATCAGAGTAATCCTTTTATTTTTACAAATAAAGATAATACATATAAAACAGAAAATTCTATAAAAAATATTATTGAATATACTATAGCTAAAGGAAAAATTGGAACTTGGTATGGTACTGGTGTATAAGGATTAGAATATGAAATTTCTATACCAAAAGAAGTTTCTCTTCAATATATTTGTCCTCAAAAAAAGGCTCAAATAAATCAAATTATTAAAATAAATAAAAAAGAAATAACAACTCAATCAATATAATTTTCAATTTTTTTGTTTCTTAATTTTAAATTTAAAAGTAAAATTATAAAAAAACCAAAAATTGCTCAAAATAGAGAAAAATTATAATCATTCATTATAAAAAATTCAAGTGAATTTTGAATATATTTTAAATCGTTCCATTTTCCAATTATATAAAATAATCTAGAAAATAAGAATGTGCTCAAAAAATACCATAAAATATTCCTTATAAAAATAGAATAATCATAATTAAATCTTGTTGAAAGTTTTTTTAACATCCATAAAAATAAGAAAAAACATATAGTAATTGTTAATCAAAAACTATATATAGTTAACCATTCTAATTCAAAAATTCTAAAAAAAGGAAACATAATATGTAAATAATGAATAAATAATAATTAATAATGAATAAT
>CAZJHB010000016.1:10985-14096 GCA_964545685.1 uncultured Candidatus Peribacteria bacterium
TGTATTAGCATCAACAAATACTCTAATTTCTTTTCAAGCACTTAAAGCAAATGCTTTATTTACTCAAGAGAAACTTTGTACTAAAGCCTCCATTTCTTGAACTCTTTTTAAGTATTCTTCAATGACTTCTCTTCTAGCTCATGGTCTTACTGAACTAATTGCATCAGCAACTTGTACTATTGCTGCTTCTATAGATATTGAAAATTGTTCTCAATGGTGATTCTCTATTATATCTATTATTTTTTCAGGAAGTTTATATTTTCTAGCTAATTTTCATCAGATTTCAGGATGAGTTCATTCATATTCTTGATCAATAGCTTTTCAAATATCATGTAATAATCATCATACTTTTACTATATTTGAATCAACTTTTAATTCTTTGGCAATTGATTCTGCAATTATAGCTGTTTCTTTAGAATGTTTAAGTATATTTTGTCAGTAACTTGTTCTAAATCTTAATTTACCAACAAATGGTACTAATTCGTCAGGTATGTTTCTTATTTCTAATTCTTCAAGAACTTTTGTTCATAATTCTTTTAATAAAATGTCAGCTTCTTTTTCTGTTTTTGCAACTATTTCTTCAATTCTAGCAGGTTGAATTCTTCAATCTTCAATTAATTTTTCTAATGATTTTTTTGCTATATATCTTCTAAATAAGTCAAAAGCTGAAATAAAAACTGTATCAGGAGTATCATCTATTATTAAAGCTACTCATGCGGCTTTTTCAAAAGTTGTAATATTTCTTCATTCTTTTCATATAAGTTTTCATTTTATATCATCAGAAGGAATTTCAATTAAAGTAGTAGTTACTTCACTTGTTACATCTCAAGCATATTGTTGAATTGATTTTAAAATTATATCTTTTGCTATTTCTTGTTTTTCATCTTCTAATCTTTTTTTGTATTTTTTTATTACACCTATTCCATCATCAGCATATTTTGTTTTTATTTCTTCTAAAAATAATTTACGAGCATCTTTTTCAGATAAATTAGATATTTCAGATAATTTACCATCTAATTCTTTCATTTTTTCATTAATAAGAACTTTTTCTTCTTTTAATAATTCTTCTTTTGAGTTTAAAATTTCTAATTTATTTTCTATTTGTTCTAATCTTCTTTCTATTTTTTCTTCTCTTTCTAAAATTCTCTCTTCTGTTTTTTCAGCTTTTTTAATAATTTCTAAACTTTCTTTTTTTGCTGTTCCTATTAAATATTCTTTTCTAGATTCAGCTTTTTTAATAATTTCCTCCGATAAAGATGTTGCTTTTGTCTTTTTTTTATTTTCTAACCATGAAAACCAAACAAAAGCTAGAGATATTCAAAGAATAACTCAAATAATAAGATTTATATATATCATTTTATTTTTATTAACGAGTATTAATATATTTTACATCAAAAATTTAGGCATAATTAAATAAGCTTTCTTATAATTTTTATGATTTGATAATTTGATGTAATTAAATTTAACTTTCACTTTAAAACCTAGTTTTTATTAGGCTAATACAGTTTACTCAAAAATTCAAAAAAAGCAATAAAAAACTATTCTCAAAAATTTAAGAATAGTTTTTTGTATTTAATAAAGATTATTCATCATCAGGTAATTTGAAACCTCTTTCTTCTCTAATTTTAGTTGCAACATTTGTAGGGACTTCTTCATAATGATCAAATTCCATTGAGTAAGTTGCTCTACCTTGAGAAGCAGATCTTAAATCAGTCATGTATCAAAACATTTCAGATAATGGAACATAAGCAGTAACAATTTTTGCTTGTCCTCTATTTCACATTTCTTCAATTCTACCTCTTTTACTATTTAATTGTCCAATTACATCACCCATATATTCTTCTGGAGTATTAACTTCAACTTTCATAATTGGTTCAAGTAAAGTAGCTTGAGCTTTTCTACAAGCTTCTTGGAATGCTTTAGAAGCAGCTAATTTAAATGATAATTCAGAAGAATCAACATCATGGAATGAACCAAAAGTTAATGTAGCTTTTATATCTACTAATGGGTATCCAGCTACAAAACCTCTATCATATGCTTCATTTAATCATTTTTGTACACCAGGAATATATTCTTTTGGTATAACTCAACCAACAATTTTATTAACAAATTTATTAATAGGTTTTTCTTTTAAATCTGCTTTTATATCATCTTCATCTAATTCTTTATATGGTTCAAAAGTAATAACAACATGACCATATTGACCTCTACCTCAAGTTTGTTTAGTATATTTATGTTCAACATCAGTTGCTATACTTTTAATAGTTTCTCTATAATTTACTTGTGGTTCTCAAACATTACATTCAACTTTGAATTCTCTTTTCATTCTATCAACAATAATATCTAAGTGAAGTTCTCACATACCAGAAATGATAGTTTGACTTGTTTCTTTATCTGTTCTAACTTTAAATGAAGGATCTTCTTCAGCTAATTTACTTAATGCAAGTCACATTTTTTCTTGATCTGCTTTAGATTTAGGTTCAACTGATATTTCAATAACTGGTTCAGGAAATTCAATAGATTCTACTAAAAATTTATCATTTAAATCACAAAGAGTATCTCAAGTTTTTGTATTTTTTAAACCAACAATTGCTCAGATGTTTCAAGCAGAAATTTCAGGAATTTCAACTCTGTCATTTGCGTGCATTTGTAATAATCTACCTACTCTTTCTTTTTCACCAGAAGTAGCATTATAAATATAAGAACCAGATTTTAAAGTACCAGTATATACTCTTGTAAATGTTAATCTACCAACAAAAGGATCTGTAGCAACTTTAAATGCAAGTGCAGCTAAAGAAGAATCATCAGAAACTTTTATTTGTTTAACATTTTCACCTGTATCAATATCTTTAGCATCAATTATTCATTCATTAATATCTAAAGGAGAAGGTAAAAAATCAACGGCAGCATCAATTACCATTTGTACTCAAATATTTTGTAAAGCAGATCAACATACTACGGCATATAAATCATTATTACAAACAGCTTTTCTTAAACCTTTTTTTAATTCTTCTATTGTTAAAGTTCATTCATCAAAGTATTTTTCCATAAGATCATCATCTTGAGATGCAATTTTTTCAATCATTTCTTCTCTTAATTCTTCACATCTTC
>CAZJHB010000017.1:0-14054 GCA_964545685.1 uncultured Candidatus Peribacteria bacterium
AACATCAACAACGTGAATAACGCATCCATGATTATTTAGTATAACAAGTTGAACAGTAAGTGCTTGAAATTTAAGTAATAGTGGTTGAATAGTTCAAGAGTGATGAATAGTGACAGTAACAGATTTAACAACTTGATTAAATTTTAATCAAACATGATGAACAACGAATGTAACAACAGCCACAATAGCTTGAAATATTACACAAACAGCATGAACAATAAATTGAACAACTTTAACAGTAGATTGAAATGTAAGTAATAATTGAACGATAAATAATAGTTGAGTATTAACAGTATGATGAGATATGACAATAGAATGAGTATGAGTATTAACACATTCACCAGTATCAAGTTCAAGTTTTAATTTATTAATAGATTGAACATTAGATATAGAGTCATGATGAAGTATAAATATGACTTGAAAATGACAATCAAGTTTATGATGATGAGCACGGACAGATTGATGAACTTATTGATGACAGTGATATGGTAATGGAGATCCAGTTTATTGAGATATTTATAATCCACTAAATGTATGATCATATTGACGGGATGCAAATTATAGATGATGATGATTGGTACGTATGACAGTATGAGCATTAATAAATAATTGAAGTATTTTAGCTAATGGAGCAAATTGATCACGGTGAAGATGAAGTTGATGAGCAATAAATATAACAGTAAATGGTAATTTAAGTTGAACTTGAATTTATCAAACAATATGATGAGATAGTAGTCATTGACGGGAATGATGATGATGAAGAATAGCATTAAAATATTGAAGTATAAATGATTTGAATGTATTAAAAAGTAATGTATCTGCAATTTGACCATGAGTAGCTTGAGAAGGTACAATATATTTGAAAAATAATACAACTTGAGAAGAATATTTAATGATTAAGTGACATTGAAATGTTTGATTAAAAACTTGAGTATGAAATGAATATAGCGAATATTATTTTGCTAATATTGAAGTATCAGATTGAGCAAGATTATATCAAATAGGAACTGAAGATGTATATTCAGATTCTTGTTTAATAACTTGAGATCCAACATGAGAAATAGATCCAAATATTCATTGTGATTGAAATGTAAATTTTAGATATTATGATTTGAGTGTTGGGTTAACTAATTTTTCATCACATGATAGAAAGTATAGTTATTCTATAGAATGACCAGAATGATGAGCAACAGTAATTTGAACTACAAATTGAGTAATAAATTGAAATGGAACTATAAATAGTAAAATAAAATTTACAAGATTATGAACATATACAATAACATTTGATATATATGATTGAAATTTACCAAGTTCTGAAATTCTAAAAACAGGAGTAAAAACTGTTACGATTAGTGCTGAATAATAATTATAAAGGAATATCAAAAAAAGTAGTATATTTAATTTACTACTTTTTTTAACCAAAGATAACCACCAATTCCTTATTTCTAAAAATTTCACCTTTTACACATTCAATAAAATTTCTTAGATTAGTTCATTTAATAATTATTCTATAATAATACTGATTATACTTTTTTTGATACTTTGGATTGAGAAGTATTTCAGAAATTTCTTCATTTTTTTCATAATTTTTAAGTTCTAAATCAAGTTTATTTTTAAGATTTAATATAAAATTTTTAGCTTTTTCTTCTGATTTATTTCTATATTCTAATGTTAATAATTCTACAAATGGTGGATATTTAAAGATTTTTCTTTCTTCCAAAGTTTGCATAAAAAAATCTTTATAATTTTTGTTTATAATATTTTGAATTATCTCATTTTCTGGAATAAAAGTTTGTATAATAAATTCTGTTTTTTCTCACACTCTTTCTCATCTTCAAAGAAGTTGTTTAATATTTGAATATACTTTTTCTTCAGTATTATATTTGGGAATTTGAAGTTCTTGTTCTATCAAAATAACTCAAATTAATCATATATTTTTAAAATCAAAACCAGTTGTAATCATTTTGGTTCATATTATTATTTGAGCTTGCTCAAGTTTTTCCATGGCTTCCAATTTTTGAGATTTATTTTTTACATTATCACTATCAAATCTAAAAATATTTATTTTATTATTAAAATAGCTATTAATAGCTTGTTCAATTTGTTGAGTTCATACTCAAACTTTTATTAAATTATTTGAAGCACATTTTTTACATTTATATGGTATTGCTTGAGTTTTTCAACATAAATTACATGATAGATTTTCTGGGTATTTATTTACACTTAAAGATATATCGCAATGTTCACATTTATATATATAATTGCATTTTTCACAAATAAGAGAAGCATATTCTCATCTTTTATTAAGATATAATATTGTTTTTTTGTTTTGTTTTATATTTTCTTCTATTTTTTTTAAAAGAGTATTTGATAAATAATTATTTATTTTTGATTTATCTTGGGCAAGATTTACAAGTATCATATTTATAATATTTTATTTATATATATATTTTATAAAAAAGTATATATAAATATTTGATTTTTACAAAAAAATGTTGTATTATATATTTAAGGCATATACCGATGTAAGGTTTCCTCCTTTAACCCTTACGTTGTTATATGTCTTTTTTTGTTGATATTTTTTATATTATATAGTATAATACTATTATTAATATTTATAATTAATAAAAAATGACTAATAAACATCATTTAGAAAAGGAAGTTGAAAAATTAAAAGTAGAAAATAAAAAATTAAAATTAGTTTTGGAAAGAGCAAAAATTTGGATGGAGAGAGAAGTAAAACAAAATGTAATAAAAATAGCAAGAACAAAACTTTCTAGATTGAGTAGTGAAACTAGGGATAATTTTTTTAATGATAATGTTGAAGATATAATTACTGTGAAAATATCTGATTTTTTTGGAGAAATTATACTTTTAAATATTCCTTCATCTGTAATTGATAATATTATATCTGCTGAAATTAACTATTATCATTTGAGAGAAAATCCTATAGCAGATGGAATGAGTGTAATAAGCTCTTATCATAAATGATTAGATATATTAGTAGAACAATATATAACAAAATGATTCAGAAAATTTTGTAAAAAACAATGATTTAATATTCTTAGAAAAAATAATGTATTAGAAAAATCTCTTAATTCAGTAATAAATAAATGATATATTTTAAGTCTTTGAAGATTATTTCATATTATGAGAATATTAAAAAAAGACAATGAAGAATATTATGATTATGTAAGAGCTTTTGAAAAATATTTAGATAAATATACATATATAAGAGATGTACTTCTTGAAGATGATTTTTTTGCAAAAATGGAAGAATTAGTAAATTCAGAGATGCTTTGAAGTAAAAGACATAAATGAAAAATTAATTTTGTAGAAGCAAGAGAAGCTAGAAATCTTATTATTTGAGATTTTAAAGATAAAGATTGTTTGATGTATAAATTGGTTGAAATGCATGGAATAAATTTTTAAACAAAAATAATATAAAATTCTGTAGGGGCGAACACACAGTTTCACCCTTTTTATTTGTTTTTTTATTTTTTATTTGTATTATTTTCTAAATTATCATTTATATAAAAAATTATGTTATACATTGTTGCTACACCAATATGAAATTTGGAGGATATTACTTTTAGAGCAGTGAGAATTTTAAGAGAAGTTGATTCTATAGCATGTGAAGATACAAGAACTAGTAGTGTTTTACTTAATAAATATGAAATTAAAAAGCCTTTAGTTTCATTTCATTCTCATTCATGAAAAACAAAAGTAGATAAAATAATTACTCAATTAAAAGAAGGGAAGAATATAGCTCTGATTTCTGATGCAGGAACTCCTTGAATTTCAGATCCTTGATATGTTTTGATAAAAGAAGCAATAATTAATGATATAGAAGTGGTACCGGTACCCTGAGTAACGGCTTTCACAACAGCTTTGATGTGAAGCTGAATGCAAATGAATCATTTTTTATATTTAGGATTTTTACCAATAAAAAAGGGAAGACAAACTTTGTTTAAAAAATTAGTTGAAACTAAACAAGAAAGTACTGTAATTTATGAATCAGTTCATAGATTAATAAGAACTCTTAATGATATAAAAACATATTTTTGAGAAGATCATTATATAGTTGTAGCAAGAGAATTAACAAAAAAATTTGAAGAATTCAAAAGATGAACTGTACATGAAATTATTGAATATTTTGAAAATACCCCTTGAAAACTGAAAGGGGAGTTTGTTATTGTTTTTTAAATTACCTCTATCTTGAATTCTTTCTCCTTAACAGGAGAAAGAGGTGACAGAATTTATTTTGTTAATTGTTCTACTCCCTCTCCTGAGAAGGAGAGGGTTGGGGTGAGGTTGCTTTTGTTTTTTAAATTAACTCTTTTCTTTTATCTGTCATTTTTTTCTTTCTTCTTTGAATAAAAGGTTCATGATTATTATTTATAAATCCTTGAATATTTTTTATTGTATTTGATCATTTTTTATTAGAAATTTTATTTAAATTATGGTTTGAAATATTTTTCATTGCAATATGAAGTACTCAAAGTATATTTTCTTTTGTTTTTCTAGATACTTCATTAATTTTATTTTGAGAAAAATTAAATAAACTATATTTTTTTTGTAAATATGTAAAAAATTCTTCTTTATTGACTTTTTTATTATTAAGTAATTGTTCAATTGAAAATAAAATTGTATCAGAAGAAAAAATAGGCATTATAATATCTATTTGTTCTCAAGATTCTTCTTTAATTTCTTTTATTTTTTTCAAATCTTTTAATTCATCAAAACCAACTTTTCATAAAAACATATCTTCAATATTTATTCATTCTTTTCATTCTGATAATATATATTGATTTATTAATTCAGCAGCTTGAAACATACCTCTGATGTAACTTGTATCTTTATGTTGTACTAGTTTATTATTTGATCTTTTTAATCTATCAAATCTTGATTTTACTTCTATTGTATCAGGTTCAATTTTTTCATTTAATTCTAAAAATTCTAATAGTTCTTCGTTGTTTAAAATTTCTCACATTAATACATATGTGAAAGTATTTTTTATAGGTAATCTTTCAATATTTATTATATTTTTTCAAGTAATTTTATCTTTTTTTAGTAAAGTTTCTCAGTGTTCTAAAAATTTTTCCATTAAAATAGCAAGTCATTCATCTTTTATTGTACTTCAAGCTCATCTAATATTTCAAATTAATTGTTCATTGTTATGATCAGTTATATTATGAGTTTCTATTTCATGAGTATTTAATGTTAAAAACCTTTTTAAAGTTAAAAAATTAAATTTTTCTGTAGTTGGAAATAGAACTCATGAAGGTCAATCAGAAATACTTTTTGCATATGGATCTTTTTTTACTATATGTTTTAATTTTATTAAAGCTTCAATAAATAAATTAAATCACAAAATATATTCATTATTTTTAATTTGAACATCTTTATATTGCTCTAAATAACTAGGAAGCTCTGCTTTTTTTGAATAAACATAATTATTGGGAAGTTTTTCTTTTATTTTTTTAAAAAAATAATTATATCTTTCTTGTTCTTGTTTATTTAATTTATATTTATTTTCTTGCCATTTTCACATAAGATATTCATAACATCTTATAACTTCTTCAGGATTATCTTGTATTTCTCATTTAAATAATTCATTATCAATATCTTTTTGTTTTTTATTAATTTGTTCTATATCAGTTTGACTCAAATTAGAATTAATTCCAGCTTTTTCAAGCTCATAACTAAGTCAATTTATACAATAATCTAATAATTTATCTTTTTCTATTAAACTATTAGTAAAAATATTTATTAGTAATAAATCTTCTTCTTTTATTTTTTTTGTATTTTGAAGTTCTTTTAATATTTGAATAATTTGATTAATTTGTTGTTTTTTATTTCAGATTTTTTCTGTTAATTTAATACTAGCTTCTAATATTAACTTTTCTTTTTCTTTATCTTTTAGATTATTAAAATTTACTAAATCTAATCATCATAAACTACAGAAAAGGGTAGTATTTATATTAATTTGTTTTCAATTTACAGTTAAAGGTTCTTTAGAATTTTCATCAATATTTGTGTAAGAATATGTTACTTCTGCAACTTTCCGCATTTCTTCTTTTATCCAAATTTGTTTGTCAAAAATAATCTGTTCATAGTTTTTTATATGTTCTTGAACAGTATTATTATAGTTTACTTGAATACTTCTTTCCATGCTTTCTTAAAAATATCTCTTTAATACTTGAATTTTACTATATTTTTGGGAAAAAGGCAAGAAAAAAAAGGACAATTGTTAAAAAAAATTGAAAATAATAAAAATATTATTATAATTTTTTTATTATTTTTTTATATATTTATTCATGATACAAACTCAAAATAAACAAGTCTATGTTAAAGTGGGAGCAGATAAGCTGGCTTTTACATTAATTGAGCTAATAGTAGTAGTTACAATTCTAGCAATATTATGAACAATAGCATTTATAAGTTTACAATGATATAGTGCAAGTGCAAGAGATAGTAAAAGATTATCTGATATACAAAATATTAAAAAAAGTTTAGAATTATTTTCTTTAAATACTTGAAAATATCCAATTGCAGATAATCCAATTGAAGTTACATATTCATGAGAATTAGTATGGACACAATGAACAGTTTGAGACCAAATAACAACAAATTTATCAAGAAATTTACAAGAAAAACCACTTGACCCATTAACAGAAGATGAGTATATATATTCAACAATACAAAGTCAAACAGAATATGAAATTCTAGGATTATATGAATCAGATTTAATTTGATTTTCTTCCCCCTTATTAAGGGGGATTGAGGGGGATATTTTATCTCAATCAAATGCTACAAATCAAAACTATCCTAAAATAGATTGAAATTATAATTGAATTTATGTAAAAATACCATGATTTTATGTACCAACCCCAAGTATAATAAATGCAAATATATGGTGAAATATTAATTTTTATAATGATAATTCATTTTTAACATCGCAAGTAATAACATGATGAGATAATATACCTTGAGTTTCAACATGATTATTGGATATAACTTTGTCAGTATATGAATGAACAATAACAAGTAATTCAACAGATGAAGAAAAATCAAGTTTGCTAGAAAAAATACAATTAGCTTATAGTTGATCTCAATTAGCAAATGATGTAATGTATTCAGATATATTATCAAAAACAGATCTTTGAGAAATGGTAGATTTTGTAAATTTATCTATATTAAAAGATATATATGCTGTATCTCCAAGTAGTATTCCTCCTTTAATAACTAATGCAGATTGTATTAATGCTTGATGGATGTGGGTAGATAGTAGTAATGATGTATATATAGGTACTACTAGGTGAGATTGATATTGTATATCACCTAGATTTTGAGATTGGAATAATAATTCGAATGCTTGAGATTGATGAATTTCATGGAATTGATGGTGAGATTTAACATCTTATAATTATTATAAATGATGGAATGCAATTGATATAACTGATACTACAAATGAATTATATCGTTATTGACAAACTAGAGATTTAGACTCATATGTATCATATGATTGTAAAACTTTATGAACAGCTACTGGAGATTATGAAACTGAAGATACAATAGTTTGAAGAATGAAATGGTTAGCAATAACTTGAAATACATATGAGCAAGCTCAAAGTATATCTTGGATAGTACAATCTTGAACTAATAATGCTTTATTACCACTTAATTGACATGCAATACCAGCATTATATATTGCAGATTGTATAGATTGAGTAAAAGATTTAACAACAAATATGACTTATATTCATAATGATGATTCTATAGATGAAGTTACTTATGCAGAATATAATAATAATATAACTTCATTTGATGTAAATGATATAGCAAAATCAGATATTACTTATCAAAATAGACAAAAATATTTAATTGCTTGGAGTCAAAAATCAGGTTGACATTTACCAAGTGCTATGAGTTATATTACAAGTTGATATACAAGTGCTACTGATGATGATTGAGATTTTTTAGAATTAAAAGATAGATGAGAATATCAAGTAGCTTGTGAATTATATAGTATGGATAATACAACTGATTTTTATGGTGATGGTGAAGGTAGTAGTTCAGATAAAGTAGATTGAGAACGGATTTGGCTAGCAGCTATTGGTCAGACAAATGGTTCTGATTGGTGACATTATGCTCGTATAATAGGTGTTAGTGGTTGTAGTTTTCAAACTCGTTTTAATACAGGTTATCGTGCTTGACATGCATCTGCTAGGTTTGTTGTTCGTCCTTAAAAAATTTTAAAAATTAATTATAATATCAATTATGACTAAAGTTCTTTGAATTTATTTTTCTAGTCCTTGAGCTTTGGATTATCCACTTAATAAAAAAGTTTTTTTTGAATCATATGCTGAAATAATTGAGCATTTAGAAAAAATATGAATAAAAGCTGTAATAGTTAGAAATAATAGTTATTTATGAGCTGGGGAATTTTCACATTATTTTATTTGGGATTGACAAACATATAGTAAAGTAGATAAAAAAATTAAAATAGATTTGTTATGGAATAGAGATTCAGAAAATGTTATTCCAAAAATAGATGATTTAGAAATTTTAAATAGTTTTGAATTTGATGAAATTTGTAGAGATAAAATGAAAACTTATGAAGTTTTTAAGGACTTTACAGCCAAGACATTTTTAATTAATTCATATGAAGAATTACTTTCAAAAATTACAGAAATTGATACACAAAGAATAATATTAAAACCTCGTTTTTGAGAACAATGTCAGTGAGTATATGCTATAAAAAAGGATGAAATTAAACCTGAATTATATGAAGATTGGTCAGATATTTTACTTCAAGAATTTTTAGATTCTTCATGATGAATAGAGGGACTTGTTGAATGATTACATGAAATAAATATATGTATTATAAATTGAGAATTTGCTTGAGCTAGAATTAAAAAACCAGCACAATGAAATTTAGTAAGTAGTGCAACTTGATCTAATATTTGAAAAGTATGGTGAATTAAAAAAGAAGATATCCCCAGTGATTTATTAAAAACTATAAAAGAATTTGATTCAAAATTAGAATCTTTCCCAATACATTTATATAGAGCGGATTTTGTTTATACTACTGATTGAGAATATAAATTAATAGAGATAAATTCAAGGCCATGAGTTATGCATCCTGAAAAAGAATGAGAACTTTATTGGGATTTTAATTGAAAAATCATAGAGGTAATTAGTTCTTATTTAAAGTAAGATAATATATTAAAAAAATCAATTTTTTTTTAAAAATTGATTTTTTTTAAAAACATATATAATTTGCAAATGTTATTATTTAATTGAGTGTATTTTTATGGAAAAAATAATTATACATATAATAGAATTTTCAGGTGTTTTCACTAGAACATTTGAAGAAGATTTGGAAATATTAGAAAAATTTTCAAAAAAGAGATGAATAAAAAATATATTTCTTTATTTTTCATTAAAAAAAATAGAAGATGTTAGAGATAATGAATTATTTGAATTTTTAAATTATATAGATGAAGATGATTTATTTTATAAAATTCTTCAGATAAAAAAAATAAATGAAATTATTTTCATTAATACCTTAATAGAAAAAAAGATTCAACTTGTAAATCAATTAAGAGAGCTTATTTGACAAGAAGTTTCTTTGGAGCCTGAAATGTTTAATAATAAAGCTATTCAAAGAGAATTATTATATAAAAATGATTCCCATATTTCTGTAAAGTTTTTAAAATCAAGTATTGATAAACTAGATTATGATACTATTGTAGAAAAGGTTTGAGTTCCTTTTGTACTTAAACCTATAAATGGAGTTCAGTCTGCTTGAGTTATAAAAATAAAAAAACAAAAAATTTTTGATAAATATTTAAAAAATTATAAGGAATTTCATTCTAAAATTGTTGATAAATGACTTTGAGATAATGATTTAATTATTGCAGAAGAATTTATTAATTGAAATTTTTATTCAATAGATTATTTAGTAAAACAAGATTGAAGTATAATTATATCTAAACCAGTAAAAGTAACTTTGTGAACTGATTTATGAATAAAAGATTTTTTTAATTTTGCTAGAATATTATCAGCTCAAGTTGAAGAAGAATATGATTTTTATAAAGTTTTAGATTTTATAAAAAGAACTGTTAAAGCTACAGGAATAAAAAATACTTTTGTTCATCATGAATTCAAAATAAATAAAAGATGACAGTATAAGACAATAGAATTAAATTGAAGAATAGGTTGAAGAAGATTAAGTATTTATAAAGAATGATATTGAATTAATTTATATGATTTTTTATTTGAAAGTGAGTTAGATATTTCTTTGAAAAATAATATTGTTTTTATTAGAATATATTCTTATGAATATTGAATATTAAAGTGATTTAATAATGAAATATTTTCAAAAATAGAATCTTGTGAAAGTTTTTTAAGTCTTTCAAAAAAAGAAAAATTAATTTGAAAAGAAGTTTGACTTACTAAATATTGATTTTGATATGTTGCTTTGATGAGATTAAAAAGCAGTAATTACAAACAAATAAAAAAAGATTTAAAATTTATTGAAGATAATTATAGAGATTTGTTAATATTGGAGAAATAATTTTAAAAATATTTTTTTCTTTTGTCAAGTGAATAAAAATTGCAAAAAGTTTTATTTTAAATATAATTTATCAAGAATTATATTTAAAATAAAAATTATGAAATCTACTAATAAATTATGATTTACATTGGTTGAATTAATAGTTGTAATAACAATATTGGCAATATTATGAACAATAGCTTTTATAAGTTTGCAATGATATAGTTCACAAGCAAGGGATAGTAAAAGAATATCAGAGATATCAAGTATAGATAAATTATTAAGTATATATTTAGTTAAGGTTTGACATATATCCAAACCAGAAAATAGTATAAAAATAACAGCAAGTTGAGAGCTTATTTGATATCAATGAGTTGTATGAGAAGATTTATTATCATTATTATGAATGTCTAAATGATGAAAGGATCCACTTGATGATAAATATTATGTTTATAGAACAAATGAAATTTTAACAGAATATCAAATATTGTGATTTTTGGAAAATTGAAATGATTTGAGTTTTAGTGAATTGGTAAAAAATACTGAAGCAAGAGATTATGAAGAAGATAAAATTTATACAAAATGAGATGAATTATGAGTTTTATTAGATTGAGAAACAAATGTACCAGCAAATCAAGTATGATTTGATGTTGATTTGGTAAATACAGAAATAGAATATAAGAATGTATTTGAGAGTAATGATATTATAACTTGAACTTGAGAAACATTAAAGTTATCAATACTTTGATGATGATTAGTGTGATATTGGGATTTTGAAGAGATAGAATGAGATTGATTTATTGATAAAAGTTGAAATGATATAGTATCAACAATGACAGGTTGAGTTACTTTGACTTGATGAATTAACTGAAATTGAATTTATTTAGATTGAACTTGAAATACAAGTGTAACATTTAATTCACTTCCAAATTTATGAGTTGAAGCAAATAATGCTCATACAATAAGTGCATGGGTAAATATAGATGAATTTGAAGATTGTTTAACAGATACAAGTTGTAGACAATGGCTTTTGTTATTGTGACAATCTTGACCTTGATCTCATCATTGGCTTATTTGATGATATTCTTGACCTACTCAACTTTGAATATGGAGTAGTGTGTCATATTGATGACAATTAAAACCTAATATTAATATGTGAGAATGGCAACACATAGTTATTGTATTTGATTGAATGAATTTAATTTGATATATTAATTGATTAAGAATAGGTAGTAAAAATGTTTTTGAATGAGCAGATTATCCTATGAATATAAAAAATGCAAATTTGCTTATATGAAAAAAAATGCCTACAGCAGAAAAAAATTATAAATGATATATTGATGAATTAGGTGTATATAATAAAGCATTATCTGCTCAAGAAGTTCAATTATTGTATACAATTAATTGAAATTATTAATTGAATTGTTTGTAAAAAATTGATAAAAAGCTTATCTTTATAAAGATAAGCTTTTTATCTTTACTTTTCAAAAAAAATAACTAAAATTCTACACAATTAAAATTATCTTATTAAATATATTAAATGAATTTAGAGAATATTAGAAATTTTTGTATTATTGCACATATAGATCATGGTAAATCTACTTTAGCTGATAGATTGCTTGAAATAACTTGAACTATAGATAAAAGAGATATGAAACATGGGCAGATGCTTGATACTATGGAACTTGAACAAGAGAGATGAATAACTATTAAACTTCAACCGGTTAGAATGAATTGGAAGGGATATGAATTAAATATTATTGATACTCCTGGGCATGTTGATTTTCAATATGAGGTTTCAAGAAGTCTTGCTTCTGTAGAAGGTGCTTTACTTATAGTTGATGCTACTCAAGGTATAGAAGCACAAACATTGAGTAATGTTTATTTAGCTATAGAAAACGATTTGGATATTATTCCTATAATAAATAAAATAGATCTTCCTGCAGCAGATGTAGATAAGGTGTCAGAAGAAATAGTTAATTTATTATGATGTAATAAAGATGAAATAATTTCTGTTTCAGCAAAAACTTGAGAAAATGTTGAGACTGTTTTGGATGTTGTAATTGAGAGGATTGGTGAGCCTAGGGTGTTTAAAAATACCCATCCCTCAGTTCCTCCCCTTACAGGAGAGGGAAGTAAAACAAATAATATTCCCGATAGGGGGATAGGGGTATCAAACCAACAATTAAAAGCTCTTGTTTTTGATTCGCAGTATGATTCGTATAGGTGAGTAGTATCTTATGTAAAAGTGTTTGAATGAGAGATAAAAAAGTGAGATACTTTGTATTTTTTACATACAAATAAAAAAATAGAGGCTTTAGATGTAGGATATTTTTCACCATGATATACAAGTGATAAAAAAATAGAAAATTGATCAGTTTGATATGTTGTAACTTGACTTAAATCAATTAGAGATGCAAAAGTAGGTGATACAATGTGGAAACCAGCAAATATTGAATGACCAAAAATGAAACCAGAAGAAGCAAAAGCAATTGAAGGATTTTGAGAAGTTACTCCATTTATATATGCTGGTATTTTTGCTATGGATTCAAGTGAATATCCATTATTAAAAGATGCTATGGAAAAACTTGTATTAAATGATTCTGCTTTGGCTGTAGAATCAGAAGTTTCGCCAGCACTTTGACATGGTTATAGGTGTGGTTTTTTGTGACTTCTTCATTTAGATATAGTAAAAGAAAGATTATTTAGAGAATTCAATATGGATGTTATAATGACATCTCCACAAGTAACATATAGAATAAATATTTTGTGAGATAAAAAAAGTGAATATTCTAGATATTCTTCTGAATTAGTAGATGATGTAAAATGACAAAGAGTAACAAGAATTTTAATATCAAATCCTGAAGAATTACCAAATAGAGAAAAATATTTAAGTATAGAAGAACCAATTGCAAAAGTAGAAATAATTACTCCAAGTGATTATGTTTGATCTCTTATGCAACTATCTCAAGAAAGAAGATGAATATTTAAGAATCAACAATTTATTGATTCTACTAGAGTTATGCTTACATATGAGTTACCTATGAATGAACTTATTTGAGATTTTTATGATGAAATAAAATCTCTTAGTAGTTGATATGCTTCTCTTAATTATGAATTTATTAAATTCAAAGAAGATGATATGGTGAAACTTGAAATATTGATAGCAGATGAAAAAGTAGAAGCTCTTGCATTTATTTGTCATAGAGAACAAGCTCATTATATTGGTACAAAAATTTGTTCAAACTTAAAAGAATCTATTCCCAAAGCTTTATTTGTAATCAAAATTCAAGCAGCAGTTTGATGAAAAATAGTAGCAAGGGAAACTATTTCAGCCCTTAGGAAAGATGTAACAGCTAAACTTTATGGTTGAGATATTACTAGAAAGAAAAAACTACTTGAAAAACAAAAAAAATGAAAAAAGAAGATGAAACAATTTTGAAAAGTTAGTTTGCCTAGTGAGGCGTTTGTTAATTTGTTAAAGAAGTAA
>CAZJHB010000018.1:0-1450 GCA_964545685.1 uncultured Candidatus Peribacteria bacterium
AATATTTCATTAAAAAATGAAAAGTTTTCAAAATATTTTTCTAAGAAATTAAATAGAATACTAAAAGAATCAGTAGAATTATATGATGGATTATTAATATTATTCATTACAGAATCAGATATTCATGTTCATCATAAAATAATAGATAAAAATATATTTAAAATTCATCAAATCAATGAAGAAGCAAAAGAAATTATAATTCAAAGTAATATAATATTTCAAAATACTCTAAACCAATTATTATCAACATTTTTTAATGAAATATTAAAATTTTCTTTATTAAATTCATCCTTATCAATTGCAGAATACAATGCAAATCTAGCTTTATTTCATCTATAAATTGCAAAAAAAGCAAATAAAACAAAAGAAATTAAAAGTAAAATAATTCAAAATATTTTTGATAACTCATTATTATTATATCAAATAGAAAATAATAATCATCAAACTATAAAAATAAGTGCTGGAATCAAAGCAACATAAGCAAAAATATACCAATAAGTTTTCATTGATAATAAAAATCTTGAAAAACCATATTTAACATTATCAAGCATATTAACTTCTTCTGAATTTAAAATTTTTCTTATAGTTTTTAATATTCATAAAAATATAGCTATATACAAAAACAAATACAAAATAAAAAATATCATTCAAATTACAATTGAAAAAACAACCTGTGAATTATTTAGAAAAGTAAAAAAATCTAATCAACTCAAGCTTAAATCAGAAAATCATATTATTTTTCACAATAAATAATATTTTAAAAATATTCAAATAATTATATATACTAAATTATATATAAACAAAGGTAAGAATAATACTATAAAATTACTTTTAAATAATTTGAAAGATTGATCAAATCTATCAAAAAATTTTTCTTTTACTTGTAACATAATTGTTAAAAAAAAATAAATTTGCCTTAAATATATTTTTATTATACTATATAAGTTTTAAAATGTAAATTATTTTCTAATTATAAAATTATGAATGCTAAAAATGTATTATTTTCACTTAATTGAAGATTAAATAGAGCTCCATTTTAGGGATATAGTATTTGAATATGATTACTATCTTTCTTGTTTATTATTTTGATAACTACATTATTTTCTCCTGGTTGAAATTATACTTCAATGGATACAGTCAATTGACCTTGATTAACTATTATCAGTATTCTTTTCTTATTTTTATATATTATAGTGATATGGATTAATATTGCAATTTCTGTTAAAAGACTACATGACTTAGATAAAACTTGATGGATGATTTTATTATCATTTATACCATTGGTTAATATTTATATAGCTATTCTCATTTGATTTATTAAATGAACTGAATGAAAAAATCAATATGGTGAAGATCCATTATGAAATAATTGAGCAAATGAAAATATTACAAAATCAAAAGAAAATTCTACAAAACAAGTTGAATTATAAAAATAAAAAACACTTTTAAA
>CAZJHB010000018.1:1550-10386 GCA_964545685.1 uncultured Candidatus Peribacteria bacterium
TTGTTCTATAGTAGTTAATTCTTTTTGTTTTATTCTATGTAATTTTCTTAAATCTATTAATTTATCATATATTTTATTTAAATCTGTATTTATTCTATATATATGACTTGGAAAAAATACATTTCATAAATTTGAAATATTTTTTCATACTTCATTAAATTCATCATAAATTTTATCATAAGTATCATTAATTTCTTTAATTTCAATTTTTAATTTTTTTTGTTTATCTAATAACTCATCAACTCTTTTTGTTGCTTTTGAAATAATATCATCATCTGGTGTATATTTTAGTTTATGTTCAGATTTTAATTGTATTGGTTGATCTAATAATTGCTCAAAATCTGTTTTTTTAATATGGTCTGATTTTAATTTTACATCAGCTTGTAATAATTTATCTAATTCTGAATCTTTATCACGCACAAATTCTCATTTTCAATTTAATTTCAATTTATTTGAATCAATTCATAATGACTTTTTTAATTTTTTATCAATTAATTTAAAATTATTTTTATCTATTCTTAAATCTCATTCAATTATTTGTTCTAATTTATCTAAAATCTCATTTATTAATCATTTATCAATTCAAAAAGAATTTCAAACATCATTTAATGATTTTTTAAGTAATCATATATCCAATTTTCATACTTTTTTTAATTTTATTAATACTTGTCAAACATCTCCTATATTTCATATCAATGGAATAAGAGCAAATCAAGATAAAGCATTTTCTCATAAATTTTTATCACACAATTGATAATCTTCTGGTATTCATAAATCCACTTTTTTTTGTAATTCTTTTAAAGCTATCAACGTTGCATCTTTTGGAGAAAAAGTATCTACAATATCAAAACCAATATCCAATGGAGTAAAAGAACTAATTAAACTTAATCATAGCATCTTATATCAAATATTTTTTTCTATTTCATTGTCTTTTTCATTCAAAAAATTTACTTTATATAGACTATTATTCTCAATACTATTGTTTATACTTCATTCTCAAAAATCAAATCCAGTAATTATTCTATCATATTTATCATTATTTGCTCAAGATAATAAATCTATTATCATATTATCATTAAAAAGAATTCATGAAGATATTTTACCATCACTTTTTTCAATAATTAATGCTTTTTCTATTTCTTTTAATCTTGAAGACACATGAGATTTAAAATATATATTTTTATTAAAAGATTTCTCAAATTTTTCTTTATATCAAGAAGTATGCATCAAAATATAAAATTTTGCTGACTTAAAAACAGATTTAAAAATTTTACTATATTTTTCAGTTAATTCTCAATTTAATATCCACTTATTTTCTCATTTAGAATTTTGAGGTAATTCTCATACTATAATATTTTTTATATTTTGAATTAATTTTTCTTTATTACTTTTAGAAACATCACATCATTCAAATAAATTTACTAATTCTATTTCTATATAATTTTTATAATTTTGCAAAATATTTATAACTGATAAACCCTGATTTTCATTAAAAGACTTTTCAATACCTACTACATCAACTCAATAATATAAACTAAGATTATTTAATCTTTTTTCTTTAAATTCTTTATCATTTACTAATAAATCTTTTAACTCTTTGATTTCGTTTTTACTAACATCATATATTTGTTCTCATTCATCAGCAAAATAATTATCTATTTCACTATATTTTAATTCAAATTTTTCTTTTAATTTTGAATCTTTTATAGACAATAAAATATCTTCTTTTTCAGCTTTTATTTTACCCCATTCATTTTCAGTAATATTTTGCTGTGCTTCACTATTTTTATTTATGGCATTTAAAAATTCAGACATTAAGAAAATATTAATAATGTATTTATTATAATTTTAGCATATTATTCAAAATTTATCAAAAAAGATTAAAAAAAATTTAATATTCTCTTTAATCTTTTTAAAAAATAATCTATTAAAAACTATTTCAATTTATTTCTAATAAAATCATTTAATCATGAAATATCCACAAGTTCTTGTTCCATTGAGTCTCTATATCTAATAGTAACTTTTCATTCTTCATAATTTTGACTATCAACAGTTATACAAAAAGGAGTTCAAATTTCATCAAATCTTGCATATCTTTTTCAAATACTTCATACATCATCATATTCACAAACAAATTCTTCTGTTAATTGATCATAAATAGGTTTTGCTATATCACTTATTTTTTTCACTACAGGTAATATTCAAACTTTAACTGGAGCAATTTTTGGATCAAGCTTTAAATAAGTTCTATCATCTTCAACTGTATAAGCATCTACTAAAGAAACCAAAAATAATCTATTTAATCAAACACTTGGTTCAATTACATATGGTATATATTTTCTATTATTTATTGGATCAAAATACGATAAATCTTGTTTAGATTCACTCATATGAGCTTTTAAATCAAAATCAGTTCTATTTGCTATTCCCCGAAGTTCTCACCAACCGAATGGAAAATTATACTCCACATCAGTAGTTCAATTAGAATAATGCGATAATTCTTCTTTATCATGATCCCTAAATCTAAGATTTTCTTCTTTTATTCACATTGTTTCTAATAAGAATTTTCTACAGTCTTCTTTCCACTGTTTATGAACCTCAATATCCGTTCCTGGTTCACAAAAATATTCTATTTCCATTTGTTCAAATTCTCTAGTTCTAAAAATAAAATTTCAAGGAGTAATTTCATTTCTAAATGCTTTTCATACTTGTGCTATACCAAAAGGTAATTTTCTTCTACTTGTTCTTACTACATTAGCAAAATTTACAAAAATTCATTGAGCTGTTTCTGGTCTCATATAAATAGTTGAACTAGAGTCATCAGTAACTCATTGAAATGTTTTAAACATTAAGTTAAATTTTTTCGCTTCTGTCCAATCTCATGGTTCTCATGTAGTAGGATTACATACTTTTTCTCAAATCATAACTTCAGATTGTTTTTCAAGAGGCCAAGATTCAGGAATCAAATTATTTACTCAGTATTTTTCTTGTAAACTTTTTGCTTCATCCCCCATATCTTTAATTAATTCTTCTAATAATTTATCTGCTCTAAATCTTTCTTTTGTATTTTTATCATCAATAAGTGGATCACTAAAACCTCATACATGTCCTGAAGCTACCCAAACTTGTGGATTCATTAATATAGCGGCATCAAGTAGCATCATATCATGCCTTTTATTTACAAATTCTTTTATCCAAAGATTTTTTATATTTTCTTTCAAAAGTGATCAATATGGCCCATAATCCCAACTATTAGCTAATCATCCATATATTTCACTTCAAGCGTAAACAAATCATCTATTTTTTGATAAGTTTACAATATCATGCATAGTTACATTTGTCATAATTTTATAGTTAAAAAATAATATGTAGAGACATTTAAACTAAATTTAAAAACCCCAAGGTAATTAAATTCAATTACCTTGGGATCCTCTTTTAATTTATTAGGACGGTTCCACCCAAGTTTCTCCCATATAATGGGAAACAACTTTATTAAATTAAATAATTCTTCTATACTAGTTTACCATAATAGTTTTAAAAACGAATAATTATTTAATTAACTAATTTTAATTTTATGATTTTTTTCAAAATGTCAAATTAAAATGGCTCTTTTCTTTCCAACGTGAAAAATTCATACAAGTTTAATCTTCTACTTTTCTTCATCACCTAAATCAAATCAAATTTTTTTCTGACTCTTATTAATTTCAGCATCTGTGATTTTTATTTTATCAAGAATATCTTGAGTAGATATTAATTCAACATCTGGATCATATAATTTCTCTTGTGCAAATGCTAATACAGTATTATTCATTAATTGTTTTATAAATCTTCAAGACTTTCATTCTAATTTTTCAGATAATTTATCGTAATCTAATTTACCAAAAAGTGAATTTTTACTTCTTTTCATTTTTTGTTTTTGAAAAACTTTAATTAGTTTGATTCTATTTTCCTTGTTTGGTAAATCTATTTTAACTTTTTTATCAAATCTTGATAATATTGCATTATCAATAGAATTTAGCCTATTAGTAGTAAAAAATACAAATATATTTTTCAAAGAATCTTCATTTATTCAATCCATTTCTTCAAGTAATACACTTATAAGTCATTCTTTATGAGTTTTTATTCAAGTTCTTTTTTCAAATAATCAATCAGCTTCATCAAAAAACATTATAACTTTCTTTCATTCACTAACTAATTTTCTTGCATTAACAAATTTACTTTTCAGATTTTTTTCACTATCTCAAACCCATTTTTTTAATATATCAGCTATACTTATTGATATAAACTCAGCATCTATATCATTTGATATCACCTTTGCAAAAAGAGTTTTTCATGTTCATGGAGGTCAAAATAAAATTGTTCATTTAGGTATATCTACTCAATGATCTAAAAAATATTCTTCATCTTTGAATAAAAATTTTAATGTATTTAATTCTTTTAATTCAGGTTCTTCTAATATAATATCAAATTTTTTTTTGTTTTTTAATTTATTATCTTCTTTAAATACTTCTACTTCTTTATTTTCTTTTGATGTTTTTGATGAAGTATCTTTTGTTCATAAATCATCTTCAGAATAATCTAATTCATCTTCAAATCAATTTTCAACATTATATAATTTTCATAAATCAAATGTAAATCTCTTTTTAGGTGCTCAAAATTTATTATAAATTTCATTAATAGTTTGCTCCACTATTGCAGAAAGTTTTCATATTCAAACTTCTACAAATTGAGTAGATGAGATATTTCTACTTCTTTTTTTAGCGTAAATTTCAAATTTACAACTTTCCATATTTTCACCATCCAATCTTCTATAAAATAAATGAGCCCTAATTTCAATATAATTATTAGTATAAATACATACTTCTTCTCAATCAATCAAATATCACTTTTCTCTAAAAAATTCTATTAATTCATCCTTATTTATTCAATTATCTAAAACTTTTGTAGTCATAATTTCATATTTCATCTTATCTGAAAACTCTTGAGCTACTTCAAATTCATCTTCTGTTAAAGTTTTTATATTTGATAGTTCTGTTAAACTTAAAGAAAATCTTACAGAAGATAAATAACTTTCTAATTCTTCTCAAAGTACTAATTCATACATTCATGTTTCATCATTATTAAATATTTCTAACAAATTTTCTGGACTAATATAAACTAAAGAAAATCATTGTTTCTTAGCATCAATATTTATTTTATCACCATATCTAGTTAATAAAGATCTCATTTCATTATAAAATTCACTATATTTTTCTACTTTTGGTATAATACTTCATTGTACTAATAATCTTTTAATTCTTTCACTCAATGATAATTTAGAAACATCGAATCAATCTTCATATCATTCCATATCAACTTTATGTTTTTTATATTTTTCTTCATAATATTCAACTTTATTTAGTAAATCCAAATATTCTTTATAATTCAACGAAGATATAAAAGTACTTAAAAACTTATTTAAATTTCTCATTTGCATAGTTTTTGTTCAATGTTGCTGAGTTTGTGAAGCAGAGATTAATATCACTTTTATTGCATCTCTTAAATCAGATACCATATTTTCTACCCCTGTAGAATCTGTATTTTTTAAGACATCTCTTAATTCAGCAATCCTATTTGCACTTATTTTATTACCCTTATTTGACATTTTTTATTTTTAATTATTAATATATTATATATAATATATATTATCTTAAAGTCAAGTTTTGATTTTCTTAATTGAACTAAAAAAATCTCTTATTTTTATAAGAAATTTTTTAGATTCAATTATTTTTTTATCTTTCTTTTTCAACTCTTAATGCCTCTTCATGCATCATCTCCCAAATATTATAAATAAGCATTGGGTTAACTCAAAGCTCTTCAGCTTTATTTGTAACTTTTTCAATTACTTTTTTCCATCTACTCTCATCAAGAGGTTTAATATTATGCTTCTTCTTATATTCTCAAACTAGTTTAACTATTTCAAATCTTTCATATATTAAATTTACTATTTCATTATCAAAAAAATCTATTTGATCTCTATATTTTTTTAGTAAAGTATTCTCATTTTTCTCCATAATTAAAGCAATTATTAAATAATATTATTTATTATAATAAGTATTATTTAAAATAATGCAAATGAAAAAAAATTTATAGGATAATTTAAATATCTCAAAAGGTTTTTTAATTTTTTATATTAATTTCAAAATTATTCTCATCAAAATCTATATTTTTATAATTTCTCTTTTACTCACAAGTTTGTTCGTAAAATTCACAATACCACTGATTAGAAGAAGAATTACAATTATTTCAATCACTTACACAACTAGCCCATCACCATTTAGATCAAATAGAAGAACATTCTCAAGATAATTCTTGATAACTTAGTCCCCGATTTCTATCAGTACACATAGTTATATCATCGCTTGAAGATGACCAAGTTCATTCTCAAGATGTTTCTGGATCTGTTGTTTCACAAGTTTGGGTATTACAACTAGTTGTATCTGATCATTCACAACCTTGTGTACAAGTCATTTCCGTACTTGGTTTATTAGACGAACAATAACTATCGCTTACTTCTGTTCAATCATTTCTCTTACAATATACTATTTTAGTTTTTGTTCAAGAACCTGAATTATAACAATTTCTTGTTTTTGTTCATCATCAACAACTTTCACTACATTCTCACCGGTCTCACCAATAAGAAGTTGCATCACAATCTCACCATTCACCTTCATACCAACTATATGTATATGTATCATTATTACTTGTATCATTATTACTTGTATCATTATTACTTGTATCATTATTACTTGAACTACAAGACTGTGTATTACAACTAACAGTTTCTGAATTACCAGCTCCTACTGTTCAACAGGGTTGACTACACACCCTACTACTAGTTGGAGCGGTTCAAGAACAATAACTATTACTTACTTCAACTCAATCATTTCTTTCACAATAAACAACTCTAGTTTTAGTTCAATTACTTTGAGAATAACAATATCTTTTTTTAGTTCATCATCAACAACTTTCACTACAACTTAACCGATCTCACCAATATGAACTTCCACCAACACAGCTTGACCATTCACCTTCATCATTCCAACTATATGTATAATTATTATTCATTTCTTCAATATCTGATTCTGATTCAACATCACAAGTATCACTACTAGGATCACAACAAGTTAAAGGTCAATTATTAATTTTTCATGGAACTGTTCAATCTTTACATGACCAAGTACACGTTTCCCCTAAAGCTGATACAAGTTGCGAATTATTCATATTACTACTATCGATATATCTCCAAGTATCATTTTCACCTAATTCTCTACTCCAATTAGATCTACTTGATGAACTTGTCCGAACATTTCATCAAGAACTTCAAGAATATGGCTTAGTTCATTTACAATTACTACAATCACCATTACCATAATAAAATTCATCATCATCACAAGCATTTTCTACTATACATTTATTATTTCAAGTATACCATCTAGGTGCAAGCTTATATCAATCTGCACATCTCCGAGTACATTTACTAGATAATTCACTATCATAGCTCCATGAATAAACAGGATAAGTGCTAATAGGAACATCTGAACTTAATTCTATGTAAGAATAATTAATAAAACTATTATCTCATTTACATAATTCATTTCAACTTTCTTCCCTATCTGCACTACATTCAACTTCAACATCTTCAAATCATATACATTTCCGATTAAAATCTCAATCTTCTCAAGTCGTATCTAATTCAATCATACCTTCTTCTTCATTTTCATTAAAACAAAGTCTATTTCAATATTTAGATTTAAAATTTTCCCAAGTAGTATCTTCTTCATTTTTTGCAGATCAACATGAAGCATGTGGAGTTTGTCTAACATAACATGATGAACTATTGTCAGAATAAATAGATGTACTTGTTCAACTACATCTCCATGTCCATCAATATGAAACGGTTGATATACTTGAAGCCTCTCATACACTACATAAATCTTCAGTTGGTTGATAATCAGAATATTCTCAATTAATATCTCAACATGATGATTTTTTATATGCTATACAACTAACTGTATCATTTCAATCACTACATTCCCATGTAAATGTATAATCATCTGAACTATCTAAATTTTGCATAGTTCAAACTTCACATGCTCTATCTTCTGTTACAGAAGAGGTAACATATCAAATTCAATTATTATTCAATCAACATTCTGGAGTTGTATCAGAAGATTCCTCTTCAGTATCAGTAGATTCTTCTTCAGTATCAGTAGAATCCTCTTCAGTATCGGTAGATTCCTCTTCAGTATCAGTAGATTCTTCTTCAGTATCAGTAGATTCCTCTTCAGTATTAGTAGATTCCTCTTCAATATTTACTGTTCAATCATCTATACGTAAACAACGAACGTATAATGAATATGAAGATCTTTGACTACTTGAACTATTATAATAAATATGAAAAGTAGAATAAATAGGATAATTAATACTTTCTTTTGTAGAAGACCAATATTTATAACTTTCAAAAAGCCTTATATCATTTACATAATAATTATACATAGCTTCCAATTCTTCCAAACTAGGTAAAAACCAATCTGAATATCAATTCAATTCCAAATCGTCACAATAATCCATAGCACCTTGCCAATTAAAAGTTGAATAATCTCTTCAATAACACTCTGGATTATCTGTTATTGATTCACATCAAGAAGGCATTACATTAAAATTAGTTCAATTAAATTCAAATTCATCTAAATTATTATTTAAATCTTCTACTATAGGACTTATTTCAGTAGATTTTGTTGAATCTAAAGCATCTCATTTAATACATCTAACTGAATATAAATAATCCGTATCA
>CAZJHB010000018.1:10486-13905 GCA_964545685.1 uncultured Candidatus Peribacteria bacterium
TATTATCTTCATCACTAGTATTAATATCAGAATTTTCTACTTCTAATAACAATCTATCTATTTCATAGTTTAAATATAATACAAAATTATTTAATTTAATATTATTTGAATAATAATTTAGTAAAATATTTAACACATTAGATAAATTTTCTAATAATCTTATAAAATCAGAACTTGATTTTATTTTTTGTTGATATTCAAGCTTAATTATTATATCCTCTAATTTTGAATTAGTTTCAGAATTAAATTCATCTGCATATGGATTATCTGATGCTAAGCTTATTGAAACAAAAGCAAAGAAAAATAAAAATATAAAAATCATAATATTAATACATTTTTTCATAATATATAAAAATAAATTAAAATAAATAATAATAAAATAATAATATCATAAATATTATTTTATTCAAAATAATATAACTCTTTTTTTCTAGTAGAAAAAATTAATAAATTAATTAAAAATTTTTTTTATTAAGAAACTTATAAATTTCATAAAAATTCTTCTACTGAACCTGAACTTATTGTTGCATGATTAATTTATATACCTTCATGGAAACTTTCTCAACTTATATCTTTTAGTATTGAAGCCCAGATTCATACTAATTTATATACTTCTTCTTATATTCTCAAACTAGTTTAACTATTTTCAAATCTTTCATAAATTAATTTTACTATTTCATTATCAAAAAAATCTATTTGATCTCTATATTTTTTTAGTAAAATATTTTCATTTTTTCATAATTAAAGCAATTATTAAATAATATTATTTTCAATAATGCAAATGAAAAAATATTTATAAGATAATCTACACCAATCTTTCAGCTTCTTTATAATTTATATCATTATAATATGCAACAGCTCAAGTAAAATAAAATTCTGGAGTCATTTCTTTTATATCTTTTATTTTTCCTCATTGCAAAATTTTTCTTGTTATTGCTGGATTTTTCCTTGCATATTCAACTGCTTTTGATTTTGAGATATTCATTATCCGTTCTCAAGTATTATAATAAGCCATTGCTAATTTTATACTACATTTTTTATTTTCTATAATATTCTTAAGATATCTACAAGTTGCTTCTAGCTGATCTCTAGGATTTGATCTTTCTAGTCAATATCAATATTTATTCCAAGTAGAATCTATCATTTGTCATAATCAATATGCAGAGGATCAAGGTGCTGAAGTATATGGATCCCAAGAAGGATTTTCATGATTTATTAATATTGCTAAATCCATTTCACTTATAAAAGTATAATCAGCACAAACATCAACTAACATTTCTTTATATTTATAAAATCATTCTCATAAATATTTAGGAAATTTAATATCTCAAAAAGTTTTTCAATTTTTTATATTAATTTCAAAATTATTTTCATCAAATTCTAAATTTTCATAAAATGATGTTTGATTTTTTTTAATAAATGATAATAACATAAAAAAATCTTGTTTAAATTTTCATTCATATTTGATAGATTTTAATGTTAAATCCTTTATAGATTTTTGAAAATCTACAATTAATTCTTTTCATCTTACATCTCTACATCTTTCTTTAATTGAATTATTATATTTTTCCAAATCTTTCTCTCATAATTCTTCTCCTAAGACTATTTCTACTTCATAATTATCAAAAATTGCTAAATATTTTCCATTAGATAAATAATATCAAGGCCTAGGTTCATATCTTCTTTCTCATAATATTCAATTTATTTTAACTTTAGAAATTTTATCTATAGCTAATAAATCTCAAGCTCAAATATTTTGATTTAATAATTTATTTCATCAAAAATTTACAATAAATTTATCTCAAATTTTCATATTATCTTTTGAAGTTTTATCCCTAGAATCTTTATATTCTAAAAATAATCTAGATAAATCATATCATTTTTGTTTTAATATATAAACTTCTCAAGCAGTTAAATTATTCATATCAATTTTTTCAATAAAATTTTTCAAAATATCATCTTGTTTTTCTTCTTCTAGTCTTTTTTTATAAGCTTTTTCTAAATGAGGTTCATTTAATTTCAAATTTATACTATATAATTCTCTATTTAACATATCAATATCCCTATTCAATATATCCAATGTTTCTTCATATAATTTATTATCTTTTAGATTTTCAATTTGACTTCAAAAATTATCAATAATATTTACAGAAATTCATTTAAGTTTTAATTCTGTTTTTTTAGTTTCTAATAATTTTTCTAAATCATATCTTTCTTCATATCTTTCTGATAATTCCTTTTGTTGTTCTTCAGTAAGATTTCTAAACCATTGAGTATTTCTAAATTCTGATTGTTTATAATTTTCATGTATTTCTTTTTCTCAAATTGTATTTATAATTTCTGCCATAATTTTCAAATTTAATATTAAAATATAATTTTATAAGTTTTATATACCATATTTAACTTTATGTATAATATTTTACTCACCATACTTTTTGTTTATCTCAAACTTTTTTAATATATTCTTCTGCAAGAATTGGTTTTCTTGTATTTCAAAAAATTTTATAATATGGATCTAAAACAAACCATTGTCATTCTTTTTTAAAAGCAGCAACCCTATGACCATATTGTTTATTTTTTGAACTTTTTGCATCCAAGTAAATATCTGCTACTTTTACATTTTCATCTTTTGGAGGAAAATTATCTGTAGGTGATCATAAATTTTGCCAAGCTTCTCTAGCTGATCATCAAGTTGATGGATTAGAAATACCTAATTTACTTAAATTTAACCTTGCAGTTCTAGAACATAATGTAGTTCAACTACTACTTCTTTCTATTGGATATGAATACTCTGCTGGAATAAAATTTAATAATTCTCAAGACTCATAATTATTTGGAGAATATTTATCTACCTCTCTATGGTTATATCAACATTCTATCATATTAGATTTCCAAGTTGCTGGAGTCATATATTTAAATACTTTCACAATTGCCCCTATATCATTATTTTGATATCATGGTATTTTTGCATATTCTGTTGCAATTTCTTCAATTTCAGCTTGTTCAAATGAATTTTGTTTTTCAAATTCTTCAATTCTTCTACTTACAACTTGAATAAATTTTTTTACTTCTATTCATTTTTCAAGTGCTTCATTAATTATATTTTGAAATTTTTCATCTTTATACTCTGGATTATTTTCTAAAAATTCATTATATTTGTTTTGATTTTCTTCTGAAAACATTCCTAATTCATCTTCTGAAGCTATTTTACCTATTGTAATTTCAGTTTTATCATGAATAGTAAGTCTTTTATCTCAAAAATAAAATTCTCAAGTTAGTCATACTCTTGTATATTCAATTCAATCCTTTAATACATCTCTAACTTCTTTAGGTAAAACTTGTCATGCTGTAGTTAATAAATATAAATCTTGATTAATTCTTCAATCTCAATCTTGATCAAAACTAAAAGTTAATTCTTT
>CAZJHB010000019.1:0-13900 GCA_964545685.1 uncultured Candidatus Peribacteria bacterium
ATTGATATTTTATTACTCATAATTTTTAATTTATTTTTATGATTATAAAATCATTTTAACCATAAATAATTATACAAAATATTCCTTAAAAATCAAAATTAATCATACATTCCCTCTTATTAGAAACAAAAAAACCGGAGCTCTCGCTCCGGTTCCTAATCATTCACTACAATCAACACATAATACAATTCAAACTTGCAAAGCGTTAATTGCCTCTATTCCAATCATCTGATGTAAATCATATTCAAAAACTGCTATCTCGAATTCCATGGACAAAATCGGATCATCAAAGATTTCATCAACTGATCCTCCAGATATAACATTCTGAAAAGAAACTTTGTAACACCGTTCCATGATCTGTTCTCTTTGTTCTCCTTGAATTCCTTTATCATCCAAGAATTTTTCAACATTTGCAACTGCATACATAAGTATTAGCTCCTTTAATTATTTTATTTTTGTATAAATGCTTTTTTTATCGCAAATTAATAATAAATAGATTTTTTTATTTAGCAAGTAAATTAAATGAAATTGGTATTTTTTTTATAGATTTGACTTTTTTAGACTTTACTTAATACTTATTTTATTATTTTGAAAAATGAGTTTTATTCTAAATTAGAAAGTTATTTAATTTATCTTTATAATATTAAAATTATGAAAATAGAATATGAAGTAAAAATATTGGATATTGATGTTGATAAAATTAAGAAAAAATTAGAAAATCTATGAGCTGAATTTGTTTCAGAAAATATTCAAAAAAGATATGTATATGATTTTGATCCTATTGATCCTAATAAGTGGATTAGATTAAGACAAAAATGAGATAAAGTTAAATTAACAGTAAAAGAAATCACAAATGATTCTATAACATGAACTAAAGAAATTGAAGTTAGTGTATGAGATTTTGAAACAACAAATCTTTTATTACAAGAGCTTTGATATTTTTCAAAAGCCTATCAAGAAAATAAAAGAATTAGTTATATACTAGATTGAGTTGAAATTGAAATAGATTTTTGGCCTCTAATTCCAGCATATTTAGAAATAGAAGGAAACAGTGAAAATGAAGTTAAAATAATCGTTGAAAAATTATGATATTCTATGAATGATACAACTTCTATAAATACAAATAAAGTATACGATAAATATGCTATAAATCTATCAGAAATCAAAAATTTAAAATTTTAATAATCTGTAAAATACATTTAAACAAAACTACCTCCCCAAATACATCCTAACTCCTTCCAACATTCCACTTTCAAAATAATCTTCCAAAACTATTTCTTCTAATTTCACCCATTTAAAATCATTATGTTCATCGGAAATATCAACCTCTCAATCCAATAACTCTGCCTCATAAAATGGATAAAATAAATCTTCTCTATGAGTATCATAAAGAAGAAACATCAGGAGTTTTCAAAATCAAAATTTCTCATTTACTATTTTTTAGAAAAACCTTCAATGATATATTATAATCTGCTACTTTTTTCATGATTTTTAATTATTATTAATCTAACAAATTTTTAGAATTATCTAACTCTATAGCATTTTGTGATGAAATAATACTTTCTCATGTTTGCTTTTCTAGTGTTTTCCTAGCTTGTTTTGCTACATTTCCACCATTTTTTGCTACTTTTTTATTTTTATCTAATCATTTAGGTTTTTGTTTTTTAGAAATTTCAGTAGTAGAAGCTTCTGCAAGCATATTTAAAACAAGTTCAAGATTTGTCATATTATCCCTTAAATTTTGTTTTTTTAAACCTTTTAAATTTTTATATTGTTTTATAGATTTATCAGACCAAGCTTTTGTAATTTCATCTGTTAAAATTGCATATTCAATACCTTCTTGTATACCTCTTTCTTTCCATTCATCAGTTAATTCTTTTCTAATTTCTATACTTTTTAATCTTTGATTTATCCAATTTTGAGAATATCATTTTTTAAGATATGTTTGCATTGCTCTATCAAAAGAAAGTTCTGGATTTTCTGTTTCTTCAATCCTTTCATATCATACTTTAGCAAGCCATAATTTAAAAGGCTCAGCTTTAGGAGATGGAACTGATTGAATAAGCCTTAAAATATTTTCTGTATCAAGTACGTCAGTTAAATATTTTTTACCATCTCAAGACTTCATTTTCAGTTGACTACAATTTGTAGCCATCTCACTTCCTTCCCTTTTTAATCTTGTTTTTAATACACTCCAATATTTCCTTGGATTCACACTTTCAGTTAAAATTTCAATCACATCTACAACAGAAAAATACCAAAGTTCTTTTTCTTCATCATAATGACGACGAACTTCTTTTTGATTAAATAAAATTATAGATTTTTCTTTTTTCATAATTTTTGTAATTTTTAAAAAATATTTTCAAATTACTAAATTAATTATTAACTTTTACTTCACAAATTATCTAAGTTAAATAAAGGAACCTCTGCAAAATTTAGTTTATTTGAATAATTACAAAAAGATTATAATCGTAAATAATTATACAAAATATTATAAAAAATCAAAATTAAATTATTTACTCTCATTATCTTATTTAATATTCCATTACCTCCCCAAATACATCCTAACTCCTTCCAACATCCCACTTTCAAAATAATCTTCCAAAACTATCTCTTCTAATTTTACCCATTTAAAATTATCATGTTCATCAGAAATATCAACATCTCAATCTAGTAACTCTGCTTAATAAATATAACTCAATTTATAATCATAAATTTCTTTTATTTTAAAAATATTTCAACAATAGAATATCATAAAAATTAATTTTTTCAAATTTTACTTTAAGGAAAATTTGGATGTGACTTTTTCAGATTTTTCTTAACATATAAAAAAATGACTCCTGTAGAATACAAGAGCCATCTAATAAATTTTAATTACACTTTTTTAAATTTATATAATATTATTTAAAATTATATTGATTATTAAGTAAATACTTTTCTTCCTTTTTTAAGTTTATTTTTGCATTTCAACCTCTCTGATTTTTCTTCTAATATTATCTAATTTTTCTTTTTTTGAATAAATTTTATCTTTTATTGAGCTAATTGAATATTGAATAGAGTTTTTTATTTCATATTCTCTTTTTCCAGGCCTTACATTATAATATTTTAATTCTTTATCAGCTACAACTCTTTCATCATGATTAATTGATTCTGCTAATCTTTCAGCACTTTCTCTTAATCTTTGAAGAAATTCTTTTCTTTTTCTTTCTCTCTCCCTTTTTCTTTGTTCATAATATTCATTTTGTTTTTTATTTAAAGACTCAAAACATTCATTAAGAGAATCATATACCTTTTGTCTTTTATCTCTTTTCATTTTCATATTCTTCAGTTTTGCCTGTAAATTTTGTAAATCCTTTCTTAATTCTTTTAAATTGTTTTCATTGGAATAGAAAATACTATTTGATAAATCTCTTACTTGACTACTAATCCTTAAATAATTGGTATTTGATTCCTCTTCATATTTTTTATACTCTGCATTTTGTCTGTTATGTAATCTTTCAAAACTTTCTTGTAATCTAGTAAAAAAAGATTGTCGAACAGTTTTATCAAGCTTAGTTTTTTTGATTTCTGACTGAACTTGCTTTAATAAAGTTCTTACATACTTCCAATCTTTAGAATTATACGATAATGAAACACACCTTTCAATTTTAGGATTTAAATATAGTTCATTTTTTTTACATTTTTCTTTATACTCTTCATGTAGTTTATTTTGTCGGTTATTAACTATTTCAAAATAATGGTTAATTTTTTTCCATAATATATCTCTTTGATTTTTTAAAAGCTTCAAGCCTTTTAAATCACTTTGGATTAATTTCAAATTTTTTCTTAAATCTTTCCAATCAGTACTATTATTTACTTGATAATCAAGAGATATTAATTTTTTTTGAAATGTATCAAAATTTTTTTTACATTCACTTTCATATTTCTTTTTACTTTCATTTTGTCTTTTAAATAATAGATCAAACAATTTTTGAATTTTATTAAAATAAATTGTTCTATTATCTTTAGATAAATAAAAATCTTTTAAACTTTTTTGAAAAGTAATCAAAGATTGCCTAGTTTCTTTAAAATCACTGGTCTTTTTTACTTCTTTTTCAAGTATAGAATACTGATTACTAAGTATTTTTATGTTATCTTGTTCAATCTCTGTTTTTATTTTATTTATTCTTTCAAATATCTCCTGAATACTTTGAAATAAATTATAAGCATGCTTAGGAGAGAGTCTTTCCCGCCAATTATTAGCTACCTTAGGATTTTTTTCCCATTTACTACGTGCTTCTTTAATTTTTTTCTGTAGACTAATAGCTAGTCTAATATGGTTTCCAAATTCTGCTGTATCACTTTTTTTATTAAGTGAATAAACCTTATTTTTTAACGTTTTAATCTCAGAACTTAAAATATCTGAATGCTTATTACTATGATATTCTTGTAAACTTACACTTACATTATGACTCAATCGTTTCCGACTTTCTTCTCTATTAATACCAGCAAATTCCGGGATAGTTGAACTTATAGTCAAATCCCAAACAATATGATCGTGTTTAGGAAATTTTATCCTTACTCCTTTCTTCAACCATACTTGATATAACATATCAATTTGTTCTTTTGTCATATCAGATGCCTTCATTTTATAAAGATTTTTCTTTAAACCATCTTCAGAATGTTCTATTGCAGTAAAAATTTTTATTCCCTTATCATATCCTATATAAACTTCTCTTCTTTTTCCCATTTCACATCTCCTCAATTTAGTTTTTTTCTCTATAAGGTAAATTTACTAAATATAATGCTTTATTTAATATTTTTTCATCTTTTTTCCATTCTTGTCTTATATCATATACATTATATTGAACTTCTTGTATTCTTTTTTTCCAAGTTTTTAATGGATTATCAGAATCTAAACAATCTTTTAAAACTATTCTTATTTGTTTCCGAGTTGCTATACCATCTAATGAAAATCATGTTGAAAATTCATTTATTTCAGAAAAAAGTTTACAAACACAATAAATAACTCACTCTCTAAAATAATATTCTCATCATATTAAACAAGGTATTCATAATGAACCTGTTACATCAACAAGTGAAAATAATAACATTTCTGATTCATAACTAGAATCAAATTTTAGTAAAGATTTGATAAATCATTTTTCAGTATCTTTATAATTTGTAGCAAATATAAAATCATAAAAATATGGAACTACCTCTTTTGTTTGTGGCCAATTTTTAACTGAATATGTTAAATATTCTGCCGAATCATTATCTTTTTTTCTAAGTTCAGTTAAAATCTCATCATATGTATGATTAGTTTTTGGAAGATTTAAATCAAAATTTTCTCAAGTATGTAATTTAATTTCCATAAGAATCTAAGTAAATAATATTTGTTTATTTTTATTTTGGTAAGTAAGTATATTACTACACAAATTATTATAAATATTAAAAAAACTTTGTCAATTTTTATATTTTTGCTAACTACTAGCTATAATCAAGTAAATAATGTAATTTATTTTTTTTTGAATTACAAACTACCTCCCCAAATACATCCTAACTCACTCCAACATCCCACTTTCAAAATAATCTTCCAAAACTATCTCTTCTAAATTTACCCATTTAAAATTATCATGTTCATCAGAAATATCAACATCTCAATCTAGTAACTCTGCTTAATAAATATAACTCAATTTATAATCATAAATTTCTTTTATTTTAAAAATATTTCAACAATAGAATATCATAAAAATTAATTTTTTCAAATTTTACTTTAAGGAAAATTTGGATGTGACTTTTTCAGATTTTTCTTAACATATAAAAAAATGACTCCTGTAGAATACAAGAGCCATCTAATAAATTTTAATTACACTTTTTTAAATTTATATAATATTATTTAAAATTATATTGATTATTAAGTAAATACTTTTCTTCCTTTTTTAAGTTTATTTTTGCATTTCAACCTCTCTGATTTTTCTTCTAATATTATCTAATTTTTCTTTTTTTGAATAAATTTTATCTTTTATTGAGCTAATTGAATATTGAATAGAGTTTTTTATTTCATATTCTCTTTTTCCAGGCCTTACATTATAATATTTTAATTCTTTATCAGCTACAACTCTTTCATCATGATTAATTGATTCTGCTAATCTTTCAGCACTTTCTCTTAATCTTTGAAGAAATTCTTTTCTTTTTCTTTCTCTCTCCCTTTTTCTTTGTTCATAATATTCATTTTGTTTTTTATTTAAAGACTCAAAACATTCATTAAGAGAATCATATACCTTTTGTCTTTTATCTCTTTTCATTTTCATATTCTTCAGTTTTGCCTGTAAATTTTGTAAATCCTTTCTTAATTCTTTTAAATTGTTTTCATTGGAATAGAAAATACTATTTGATAAATCTCTTACTTGACTACTAATCCTTAAATAATTGGTATTTGATTCCTCTTCATATTTTTTATACTCTGCATTTTGTCTGTTATGTAATCTTTCAAAACTTTCTTGTAATCTAGTAAAAAAAGATTGTCGAACAGTTTTATCAAGCTTAGTTTTTTTGATTTCTGACTGAACTTGCTTTAATAAAGTTCTTACATACTTCCAATCTTTAGAATTATACGATAATGAAACACACCTTTCAATTTTAGGATTTAAATATAGTTCATTTTTTTTACATTTTTCTTTATACTCTTCATGTAGTTTATTTTGTCGGTTATTAACTATTTCAAAATAATGGTTAATTTTTTTCCATAATATATCTCTTTGATTTTTTAAAAGCTTCAAGCCTTTTAAATCACTTTGGATTAATTTCAAATTTTTTCTTAAATCTTTCCAATCAGTACTATTATTTACTTGATAATCAAGAGATATTAATTTTTTTTGAAATGTATCAAAATTTTTTTTACATTCACTTTCATATTTCTTTTTACTTTCATTTTGTCTTTTAAATAATAGATCAAACAATTTTTGAATTTTATTAAAATAAATTGTTCTATTATCTTTAGATAAATAAAAATCTTTTAAACTTTTTTGAAAAGTAATCAAAGATTGCCTAGTTTCTTTAAAATCACTGGTCTTTTTTACTTCTTTTTCAAGTATAGAATACTGATTACTAAGTATTTTTATGTTATCTTGTTCAATCTCTGTTTTTATTTTATTTATTCTTTCAAATATCTCCTGAATACTTTGAAATAAATTATAAGCATGCTTAGGAGAGAGTCTTTCCCGCCAATTATTAGCTACCTTAGGATTTTTTTCCCATTTACTACGTGCTTCTTTAATTTTTTTCTGTAGACTAATAGCTAGTCTAATATGGTTTCCAAATTCTGCTGTATCACTTTTTTTATTAAGTGAATAAACCTTATTTTTTAACGTTTTAATCTCAGAACTTAAAATATCTGAATGCTTATTACTATGATATTCTTGTAAACTTACACTTACATTATGACTCAATCGTTTCCGACTTTCTTCTCTATTAATACCAGCAAATTCCGGGATAGTTGAACTTATAGTCAAATCCCAAACAATATGATCGTGTTTAGGAAATTTTATCCTTACTCCTTTCTTCAACCATACTTGATATAACATATCAATTTGTTCTTTTGTCATATCAGATGCCTTCATTTTATAAAGATTTTTCTTTAAACCATCTTCAGAATGTTCTATTGCAGTAAAAATTTTTATTCCCTTATCATATCCTATATAAACTTCTCTTCTTTTTCCCATTTCACATCTCCTCAATTTAGTTTTTTTCTCTATAAGGTAAATTTACTAAATATAATGCTTTATTTAATATTTTTTCATCTTTTTTCCATTCTTGTCTTATATCATATACATTATATTGAACTTCTTGTATTCTTTTTTTCCAAGTTTTTAATGGATTATCAGAATCTAAACAATCTTTTAAAACTATTCTTATTTGTTTCCGAGTTGCTATACCATCTAATGAAAATCATGTTGAAAATTCATTTATTTCAGAAAAAAGTTTACAAACACAATAAATAACTCACTCTCTAAAATAATATTCTCATCATATTAAACAAGGTATTCATAATGAACCTGTTACATCAACAAGTGAAAATAATAACATTTCTGATTCATAACTAGAATCAAATTTTAGTAAAGATTTGATAAATCATTTTTCAGTATCTTTATAATTTGTAGCAAATATAAAATCATAAAAATATGGAACTACCTCTTTTGTTTGTGGCCAATTTTTAACTGAATATGTTAAATATTCTGCCGAATCATTATCTTTTTTTCTAAGTTCAGTTAAAATCTCATCATATGTATGATTAGTTTTTGGAAGATTTAAATCAAAATTTTCTCAAGTATGTAATTTAATTTCCATAAGAATCTAAGTAAATAATATTTGTTTATTTTTATTTTGGTAAGTAAGTATATTACTACACAAATTATTATAAATATTAAAAAAACTTTGTCAATTTTTATATTTTTGCTAACTACTAGCTATAATCAAGTAAATAATGTAATTTATTTTTTTTTGAATTACAAACTACCTCCCCAAATACATCCTAACTCACTCCAACATCCCACTTTCAAAATAATCTTCCAAAACTATCTCTTCTAAATTTACCCATTTAAAATCATTATGTTCATCGGAAATATCAACCTCTCAATCCAATAACTTTGCCTCATAAAATGGATAAAATAAATCTTCCCTATGAGTATCATATTCAGCCCTATGTCTTGCAACTGCAACAATATTATTACTAATTTTATAATTAATATCTCATACTTCTTCCTTTATTTCTCTATCAAGTATCTCCAATAAATGAGTATAAAACTCATCTTCATCTATCCTACCTCATGGAAAATCATATTTTCAATGAAAAGAAGAATCATCAGGAGTTTTTAAGATCAATACCTCTCATTTACTATTTTTTAGAAAAACCTTCAATGATATATTATAATCTGCTACTTTTTTCATGATTTTTAAATATTATTAATCTACATTTCAAAACTAACCTTAGATTTATTATAAAAAAATTTTTTTCATAATCTATCTATTATTCATATATTAAAATTACTATTTAATTCAACCAAATTTTTATTTCTTTTATTTATAAATTCTTTTATATTATCAGAGTTCAAAGCTTCATTTAAAGTATTTTTTATTAGACTTAAAATTACTATATTATTATTATTTTTGAGTTTATTAAATTCATCATCTGATAAAAAACACATTTCTGATATTCATATAGAATGTAAGTATTTACTATCTCACCAAATATATCTAAAAGAATTCTTTTGATTTGTTTTTACCTTTAATAATCTTCAATCATCAAGATTATAAATATTATTTAGATTCTTTTGAGCAAACTTTCTTTCATTATCTGATATTCAACTTGTATCTCTATCTATTAATATTTGTATATCTTCATCATTTATTTCTCTTAAATGATTAAAAAGATAAGTATTTTTCTGTCATATAGATCTTTGTAAAGCAACTTGCACTGCTCTTTTTTCTCAAAATAAAAACACTCTCTTTTTTGCCCTAGTATATCATGTATAAAGCAACTGTTTATTCAATAATTGATAAGCTCAAAAAGTTAAAATCATAGTACAATATTTCCATTCATTTCACTGAGATCTATGAACACTTATTGCATATCATAAAGATATATCCATTACTCTATCTATACTAATATTTTTTTCTCAAATTCAAAAAAAATCTATTATTAATTCTTTTTCAAGATTATTATAATTTTGTATTATTCAAATATCTCATTTGACTATTCATTCATAAGGACTTCCTTGATATACTACCTTATCTCACTGTCTAAATTCTCTTCAGCGAATATTAATTTTTTTAGCATCTGAAAGCAAATATTTACTTATTTCATTATTTATATTTATAATTCCTGTTGTTCATTTATATGTAGGCACCAAAATTTCCCAATCTTTTATCAAATCTACTCATAATGACTCTAAATATTTCATATTTTTAAACAAAGTATCAAAAATATTAGATTGTATCAAATCACTACTTCATAAATCATCAAAATATCTAATAACATTATCCGTATTATTGTTTATAGGTAACTTTCAATCCAAAATCTTGGCAGAATTATAAACAATATTATTAATACCTTTTTCTATCTCCTCATATTCAGATTTTCAAGATTGTCTTTTTACTTTAGTAAGCAATACCGTATTATTTTCTAAAACTTTACTTTCTATCAAATCAGCAAATGGACTTCATACATCAACAGGTGGAAGTTGATTTGGATCTCATATTAATATAACAGAAGTAGTTTCAGGTATAGCTTTTAACAAAAAATAAAGCTTTCTTTCATCAACCATGGAGCTTTCATCTATGAGTATATATTCATATTTTAGTTGATTTTTTTCATTATATTTAGGCTCATTTCATGGTCTTAATCAAATTAACTTATCTATAGTAAAAGCTTCTATACATTCTTTATTTACTTCAATAACTCTTTTAACTGCAGAATTTGTAGGACATACAATAACAAATGATATTTTTGAAAGTTTTAATATTTCAGTAAGTACTTTTGTTGTAAAAGTTTTTCAAGATCAAGCAGGTCATAATAATAATGATACATTATTTTTAAGACAATTTTTAACTCACTTTCTCTGCTCTGAAGTCAAAATTTTAATATCTTTACTTTTTGATAAATCAAATTTATAATATGATTGTTTTTCTTTTCTTTTGGTAAAAAAATCTGATATATATTTTTCCAAAAAATAAAAAGATTTTAACATATAAATATCATCATTTAATTTAACTATCTTTTCTGTTTCAATCGCTTTATTAATTCATATTTCTAATATTTTATTAATATCACTACATTCAAAACTATCATCATTCAATAAATAATCTAATATTCATTGTCTTATATTCTCTATATAAACAATACTATCTCCATTATCTATAGCTTGTAATAAGCAAAATTCAACTAATGATGCATATCTATCATGACTTTTAGGATCTATTCATAATCTTATAGCTAAATCGTCAGCTCTTTTAAATCAAACTCACTTTATCTCTGTTAATTTATATGGATTTTTTTTGATTTCATCTATAGTATTTTCTCAAAATTCATGATAGGTCTTATGAGATAAATATATTGATAATTCACAAGTAAGACTCAAAAATGTTAATATTTCTCTAAATTGTTTTTTATCATCCCATCATTTTTTCATTTTTGTGATTTTTTTCTTTCATAATCACTTATATTCAGATAATATTGGGATAATTTCATCTAATTCCTTATCAAAGATTTCTATTAATTCTAATCATTTATTATCTACCAATAATTTTGCTGTTGCTTCTCAAATATGAGGAATATATGCTTTCAAAAAAAACTTAAGTCATATTGGAGTATCAATTCCTGAAGTTACATCAATATCTTGTACTCTAAACTGTAGTATTTGCTTATTAAACTGATTTTGGTATTTTTTATCTATCGCTTCAAAATATCAATCCATCCTTACACTACTTCATTCCTCTACTGAAACATTATCACCATAATAAATACACTTGATATATTTTCAATTTTTTACAGTTGCTCAATAAGGTAATTTATACTTATTTAAATCTAATTCTACATTAAATATATGAAAACTAGATAATGAAGTATTAATTTTTGATATAATTCAATTTATAATCATATTTTAACTAAAAAATTTTAGAACTTTTTTACAAACTATATTCTTTAATTATCTTTTTTATTTTTATTATAAATTTAAATATAGTATTTTATTTATAAAAGTCCACCCAAAAAAAGAAAAAACTGTAAGAAAATTTTATTAAAAAAATACTTTTTTACTTATAATTCAGTAAAAAATAAAAATTTTCTTCTAGTTGAGAAAAAAAGTCCATTTATTATTTGAAAAAAATTTATATTTAAATATTATTATAATAATAATATCTTTTAAGAATTATTAATATGAAAAAAATATTTTTTTGCTTTATTTTTATTATTTTTATTTGATTTACACATACGATAAATGTAAATTGTTATAATAATTTAAGTCAAAACACAATAAATAAATTAGATTTAGTATTAGAAGAATTAAATGATAAAATATCAACTCAAACTATCTGAAAACAAATAATTTATTATAAAGAATTATATTTAGAAATACAAAACTTAAAATTAAAATATAACTATGGTAAGCCTTATTATATTTTAGATTATTTAATAATAAAAATAGATGAAGAAATTCATCTATTATCAAAAGAATTTATTAATAATTCTATTTCAAATATAAATAGTAATCATAATGATGATAATGATGAATTTTCTCCATTTTGAATTCTTGGTTTAGAACCAAATACTGATGATATAAATTACGCTAATGAACTTAATGTAAAATGGACTAGAGCACATGGTTTAAATGGTTTAAATTGGGATATGGTTGAAACAAATTCTCCTTTAGGTAATCCAGATAATTATAATTGGTCTAAAACTGATAAATTAATAAATTATTTTATAGATAACAATATTAAAGTTCTTTGGACTGTTAATCCTTATAATGCAATTGATCAAGGTGATTCAGATATCTCTAATAGAAGTTCAACAAAACTACCTAATAATTTAGATGCTTATTCACTTTTTTTACAATCTGCTGTTGAAAGATATGATTGAGATGGTATTGATGATGCCGATGGTTCACCTATAGTTATTTATTGGCAGATACATAATGAAATTAATGTAAGTGATTTTTTTTGGGATGATACACCAGAAAATTATGCTTTATTATTAAAAACATCTTATGATGCTATTAAATCTGCAAATTCTGAAGCAAAAGTTGTGATTTGATGATTATCTAATCCAGCTGGTTTATATGAAGGTAAAAATAATTACAACTCAATATTACAAGAGCTAAAAAAAATAGATGGTGATTTTGATGTATTTGATGTACATTGGTTTGGTTTTACTTGAGATTATAAAGAACATAATAAAGCTAAAGAAACTTTAAATCATTTTATAAATACTTCTTTAAAAGACGCCTTAAAAGATTTTTCTGAAAAAGAAATATGGATAACAGAAAATGGAACTCATTCAGGTATTGATGTTGTTGGTAATAAAATCTTTAAAAATCAAACAGAAAAAGAACAAGCTATTGAATTATTTAAAAGGTATATTTATCCTTTAGCTTATGGAGTAGATAAAATTTTTTGGAGAGGTATAGTCGAAAGTGCAAGTTATAGTCAAGAATTTAAACATAATGATTATTTTGATAATATTGGTTTAGTTTATAATGGATGTAGTTATGAAGACAATTTTACTTGTAAATGTGATGAAAATACTTGTGAAAGTGATTTAGGAGAAAATACAAAAAAATTATCTTTTTATACATATAAATTAATGACTGAAAAATTACAAAAAAGTGATTGGGATAATATTGAAACAATTCAAGAAACAGATGATATTTATATTTATAAATTTATTAATAAAGAAACAAATAAAAATATATGGGTAGCATGGAATGAAAATATTAGTGAACAAACTATTTCTTTAAATTTATTTGGAATTGAAAATGCAAAAATTACAAAAGTAGTTCCTAATTATAAAAATGGTTTGGAAGTTAAAGAAAGTAATGATACTTTTGAAAATATCTTTGATATTTCTTATTCGGATAATAGTTTCTTATTATCTGACATACCAGTTTTTATTGAAGAATATTAAAAATTTTAATTTAAATAATAAAGCCTCTAGATTTTCTATCTACCTAGTGCTAATATTTTGAACTAGGTAGTTATTCAAATATCTACCCAAATACATCCTCCCCCCTCCAACATACGACTTTCAAAATAATCCTCCATTTTTATTTTAAAAAAAGCATTAATAATTTTACAATTTTTAAATAATTTATCAATATTGATAAATATTATGCTATATTTTTATAAATACACTTGATGTAGTTAC
>CAZJHB010000020.1:0-12199 GCA_964545685.1 uncultured Candidatus Peribacteria bacterium
AATAGCAGGTAAGAAAAAATAAAAATTAATATATTTTATAATAAATAATTTATAAGTAATGGCTAAAACTGTTAAGAAAACAAGTAGCAAAAAAACTAGAAGAATAGTACAACATGGACAAGTTCATATACAAGCTTCTTTCAATAATACTATTGTAAGTATTACAGATGAAAAAGGTAATGTGTTAACTTGGGCTACAGGTTGAAGCACTTGATTTAAATGAGCTAGAGAGTCTACTCCATATGCAGCTCAAGTAACAGCTGAACAAGCTGTAGAAAAAGCTAAAACACTACACTCATTAGAATCTGTTGATGTTTATGTCAAATGAATTTGAGTAGGTAGAGAACAAGCTATTAGATGACTTATATCTTGAGGTGTTGAATTAAAAAGTATTTTTGATATTACTCCAATTCCACACAATTGATGTAGAAAGAAAAAAGTAAGAAAACTGTAAAATAATGAAAAATGAATAAATAATAATGAATAATAAAAATATTGTAAAATAATAATTATTCATTATTCATTATACATTATTCATTAATATTATATTATTTAATTTAATATTAAAAAACTATGAGATATACTTGACCAAAGAAAAAGCTTTGTAGGAGGGAAGGTATAAATCTATTTTGAACTGAAAAATATGATTTAACAAAATCTAAAAGATGACCTTTAAAGACAAGAAAATCAAGTGAATTTTGAACTCAATTAAGAAAGAAACAATTAGCTAAAAGAATGTTTGGTTTATCTGAAAAACAATTTCTTTCTTATTTTAAAAAAGCTCAAAAATCAACTTGAGAATGAACAACTTGAGAAAAAATGTTAAAGTTAATTGAATTAAGATTGGATAATGTTGTTTATAGAGCAAATTTTGCAAGAACAAGAATTCAATCTAGGCAATTTGCTTCTCATGCTCATTTTACTGTAAACTGAGTAAAAGTAGATATTCCATCTATTTCTGTTAAACCTGGAGATGTTATAGCTTTAAGAGATAAATTAAAAGAAAGTCCTTTATATAAAAGTTTATTAGAAGAATTAGAAGAATTTTCTAAACAAAATAAAGGAAAAGTGTCTAGTTGTAAATGGATAGAAGTAGATTCTAAAAAGTTATCAATTACAATTAAAGCTCTTCCTAATAAAGAAGATTTTGAACAAATAATTGATATACAAAAAATAGTAGAGTTTTACTCAAAATAATTTTATTATTTATCTTAAAAATCCATGCATATTATTCATAAAACAATAGGTGTTCCAAAAATTTTACAAAAAGATTTAGATTCTAATGTTTCTTCTTTTATTGTTGGACCACTTCCAAAAGGTTATGGTGTTACTTTATGAAATTCTCTTAGAAGAATTCTATTATCTTCTATACCTTGAACTAAAGTAACTTGAGTTAAAGTTAAATGAGTTAATCATGAATATTCTACTTTACCTTGAATAAAAGATACTATAATCGATATAATGTTGAATTTAAAAGAATTAGTGTTAGAAAAAAATGAAATAGGTATAGAATGGATGAAACTAACAAAAAATAAAGCTTGAAAAGTTACTGCTAAAGATATAAAAGCACCAGCTTGAATAAAAATTTTAAATGAAGACTTATATATAACAGAAATAGATAAAGACGGACTTGAATTAGATATAGATATAAGAGTTGAAAAAGGAACATGATATTTAACTGTAGAAGAATTAAAAGAGAGAGAAGATGATGTTGAAGTAATGTTAATTGATACTAATTTTTCTCCTGTAATTAATGTAAAATATAATATTGAAAATACTAGATATTGAGATATTACAAATTTAGATTCTTTAAAAATAGAAATTAATACTAATTGAGCAATCTCACCCGTTGATGCAATTAAATTTTCTTGAGATATGTTAACTAGTTATTTTTCATTATTTAATGAAGAATCTTTACAAGTAGAATGACAATTTATAGCAGATTTAAAGGATTTAGTAAGCAAGGAAATAGAAGAGGTTGAAGAAGAGTTAGAAAAAGAAACATATACACCAATTGAGATAATGTGATTATCTCCTCGTACATTAAATGCTCTTATTAATTGACAAATCCTTTCAATTGAACAATTAGCAAAATGTACAGAAGCAAAATTAGCTTCTATAAAATGATTTGGTAAAAAAGCTATGACTGAGATTAGACAAGCTTTAAATGAAAGAGATTTGAAACTATTGTGAGACGATTAAAAATTAATGAATAATTAATAAATAATAATGAATAATATAATGTTGTAATTCAATAATTATTCATTATTCATTATACATTATTCATTATATATTATTAATTATTAATTATATAATAATGAGACATAGAGTTAGAAAACATTTAAAATTTAATAATAAAAGCTTTCAACATAGAAGAGCTATGGAAAGAAATTTATTAACAAGTTTTTTCTTACATAAATCTATAAAAACAACTGAAAAAAAAGCAAAATTAGTTGTTCCTATGATTGATAAGATTATTAATGTTGTAAACAGCAAAGATGAAATGAATGCTATTAGATATGTTATGGCATATTTATTTACAAAAGAATCATCTTTTGAATTATTTAAAAATGTTGCACCTAAATACAAATGAAAAAAAACTTCTGGTTTTACTAGAATTACTCCAATCAAATATAGAGATTGAGATAATGCAAAATTAGTATTATTAGAACTAGTTTAATATTTTTATAAATTTTATTATAACAAGATGAAAACAATTAATCCAAAACAAATCACTTGAGGTGATAGAAAATGGTATTTGGTTGATGCAAAAGGTCAAACATTATGAAGATTAGCAACTAAAATAGCTGTTATTTTAAAATGAAAAAACAAAGTTGATTTTGTTCCTCATTTAGATAATGGTGATAATGTTGTAGTTATAAACTGTGATAAGTTTAAAGTAACTTGAAATAAAATGTCTGATAAAATGTATTATAGACATACTGGATATTTAGGTGGATTAAAAGAAGTTTCATTAGAGAAATTACTTGTTAAAAAACCTACTAAAGCATTAGAATTTGCTGTATCTTGAATGTTACCAAAAAATAAATTAAGATCTGGAATGATTTCAAGACTTAAATTATTTACTTGAGAGGAACATACTTTTGTTGCTCAAAAACCTGAACTTATAAAATAATAATCTATTATGGCTAAGAAATATACTTACTCGATTTGAAAGAGAAAAACGGCATCAGCTCAAGTAAAACTTTTTGAATGAAAAGGAGAAGATGTAATTAATTGAAAAAAAGTTTCAGAATATATAACTAGATCAGATTTGTTTGATGTTATTTATTCTCCATTAAAACTTTGTAAAGTTAAAGATGAAACTTATTTTGAAATAAAAATATCTGGATCTTGAATTTCAGCTCAAGCTGAAGCAATTAAACATTGACTAGCTAGAAGTTTAGCAAGTAAAGATGAATCTTTTAGAAAAATTTTAAAAGCTGCTTGATTTTTAACAAGAGATGCTAGAAAAGTTGAAAGAAAGAAACCTTGATTACACAAAGCAAGAAAAGCTATGCAATGGTCTAAACGTTAATGAATAAATAATAATGAAAAATGAATAAATAATATTTATATTAAACAATAATTATTCATTATTCACTATTCATTTTAAATTTTAATTATGAAATAATGCCTACTATTAACCAATTAGTTAGAAAAAAAAGAAGAACTCCTAAGGTAAAGAGTAAATCACCTGCATTGCAAGTGATAAAAAATTCTATAAAGAAAACTACTGTAGAAATAAATTGAGGATGTCCTCAAAAAAGAGGAGTTTGTGTTAAAGTTACAACTATGACTCCTAAAAAACCAAATTCTGCCTTAAGAAAAGTAGCAAGAGTTAGACTTACAAATGGGTATGAAGTAAATGCATATATTGGATGAGAATGACATAATCTTCAAGAACACTCTGTAGTTGCAATAAGAGGTTGAAGAGTAAAAGATCTTCCATGAGTAAGATATCATGTTGTAAGATGAGTACTTGATTGTGATTGAGTAGAAAACAGAAAACAAGGTAGAAGTTTATATGGTACAAACAAGCCTAAAAAATAAAATATTATTTTATTTTTTAGTACTGAAGGGCTTAAGCTCTCATTCAAAGATAGTAAAAAGGCAGTAAGTTTTACAATACTGAAAAACATACTTTTTTACTATAATAATTTATTAATTGTTAATTTTTTCTGATAATGAAAATGCAAGAAAATTCTGCTATGTTAGATAAATTTGTCAACTACATAATGTTAGATGGTAAAAAATCAGTAGCAAAGAAAATTTTAAATGATACTTTTGATGAAATTAAATCAAAAGGTCAAAAAAATCCTAAAGCTATTTTTTATAAAGCTTTAGAAAATATAATGCCAAAAATAGAGGTAAGACCAAAAAGAGTATGAGGTTCTATTTACCAAGTACCTCAAGAAGTAAAACCTAAAAGACAATTATTTTTAGCGGCAAAATGGTTAATAGATTCAGCTAGAAGTAAAAAATGAGCACCATTTTATAAATTTTTAGCTACAGAGTTAATAGAAGCTGCAAATGAATCAGGTAATGCCTTTAAGAAAAAATTGGATGTTTATAAAATGGCAGAAGCTAATAAAGCATTTGCTAGATTTGCAAAAAGATAAGGACCACCCCCTAACCCTCCCGCTAAATCGGGACAGGCTCTCCTTATTAAGGAGGGGGGAGAAGACAATATAATATGTTGATGGAGGTAAAAATTAATTATAACTTTTAATTGATAATTTAAAGAAAAATGGCTCACAAGAAAGCTCAATGATCTACTAATAATGGTAGAGATTCCAACGCCAAGAGATTGGGTGTAAAATTATTTGGATGACAAAAAGCTATTGCTTGAAACATAATTGTAAGACAAAAAGGTAATAAATTTTGGCCATCAGAATGAGTTGCTCAAGGTCACGATTTTACTCTTTATGCTACTTCTGAATGAATAGTTAAATTTTTTGAAAAAAATAGAACTAGATTTGATGGTAGAAAATATAAAGATATTTATGTTTCTGTTGTATAAAAAATAATTTAAAAAAGAGGCTTGTTAAAAGACAAGCTTCTTTTTTTGTTGATGTTATTTTACTATTTCTCAAGGAAGAGTAAAACAATTATTTCAAATAATTCTTCAAGGATAAACTGATGTATTCATTCAGGTTTTTGTATTATCTCAGATTATACAACCAAATTTATGTAGTCATGTATCTATTAATTCTCATTTTACCATTACTTTTATATTTGATTTATCATGTCTTAAGTTAGCAGTTATAAATCATCATCATAAGTTTACATTATTTCATATAATTGAATCTCAAATATAGCTTAAATGAGCAGATGTAGAATTATCTCAAAAACAAGAATTTTTAATTTCTATTGCATTTCAGATTCTACAATTATTTCAAATAACTGTTGGTCATCTTAAATAAGTATTAGGTCATATTTTAGTGTCTTTTCAAATATAACAGTTTCATTCTATGTATGTTCATGATTTTATAATAGATCACTCTTCTAATATTATATTTCATTTTATAGTAACTCATTCTTCAATAGTTCATTTTATTTTAGATTCTTCTAATTTATCCAGTAAGTATTTATTAGCATTTAAGATATCCCAACAATAACTTATATCTATAAATTCTCAAGAAATTTCTAATGTTTTTAATGGATGATTTTTTACATATAAATTAATAGCATCAGTAAGTTCATATTCTCCTCTTGAAGATAATTCTATTTGTTCTATATATTCAAATATTTTATCATTGAATTTATATATTCATAAACTAGCTAGATTTCATACATACTCAAGTGGTTTTTCTATAACTTGTTTTATATTTCAATCCATATCTACTTTAAATATTCAGTATTTTTGAGGATTAGCAACAATTTTCACCAATACTCAATATCAATTAAATTTTGCAATTTTTTCTAAATCATTTTTTTCAAAAATACTATCTCAGTTTATAATCAAAACATCATCATCTATATCAAGTCACATTAATGCTCATCATGTTCATTTTTTATCTCATTGAGTTTTGTAAGTTATTTTTACTCATTTATATTCATATCAAAAATATTCTACAAACTTTTCTTCTTTATGTTTTACTATTATTATTATTTCATTTACATATTTATAAATATATTCTAAATTATGTTCTATAATAGTTTTTCCTTGTATTTTTATTAATGGTTTTGGAGTTGTATTTGTTAAAGGTTGTAATCTAGTTCATTTTCATGCAGCTAGTATAATTATTTTCATATTTTTATTGTTATTTATATAAATATAATTTATTTTATTATATTATATGAGAATATATAAAAATACAAAATTTTTGAATATTTTATAATTTATAAATTTTTATTTGTTTATACTTTTTTATAATTATAATTATAATAATTTAGAATTTAAATATATATTATGACAAAGATAGTGGTTACACAAGATTTAGGCTTAAGTTCAAATCATATTGAAAAATTAAAAAGTTTTGGAGATTTAACAATATATGATGAATTGTCAAAAACACCTGAAGAATGGTTAAAAAGATGTCAAAATGCTGATATAATATTTACAGGTAAATTTTGACTAAAAACAGGAAAAACTTATGAATTAAAAAATGTATTTTTTGCTTTGCCTTTTGTTGGTGTATGATTTTTTGATAAGCAAAAATTAAAAGCAAATAATATTACAGTATCATATTGTCCTTGATGTAATAAAGATGCAGTTTCAGAATGGATTATTTGAATGGTTATTAATTTATTAAGAGATTTACCTAAGATGATTAATAATACAACTTTATCTAAAGCTGTAATTCCAGAAAGAACTATCTGATTAACTAATAAAAAAATTACAATTATTGGAAAAGGTAATATTGGAACTCGTGTATGAAAAGTTTGTGAAGCACTTGATATGCAAGTAAATTATTTTACTAGAAATGATAATTTAATTGAATCAGTGAGTTCTTCAGATGTAATAGTAAATACATTAAGTAAAAATCCTAGTTCTGAAAATTTATTAAATAAAACTTTTTTTAATTCTTTAAAAAAAGGTAGTTATTTTATTTCTATAACAGGTGCATCTACATTTGATACAGATGCAATGTTAGAAGCACTTGATAATAATATATTATCTAAAGCTGCAATTGATGCATGAAGTATTCAAGTTGGAGATACTTCTGACTTATATTATAAAAAACTGTTAAATCATTCAAAAGTTTTAGTAACTCCACATATTTCATATAATACAGATACAACTAATGATGTTGCTAGTGAAATGATGGTACAAAATATTGAAGCTTGGTTAAATAAAAATCCTATTAATATTTTGAAATAATAGAATATTTAAATATAATCTTAGTAACTTGTTTAATTGTATAATATTTTATAATTATGGATATACTAATTTCATTAGGGGTAATAATTTTTTCTAGTATTGTTATATATTTTGCTGGAAATAGATTTGCCGAAAGTTCTTCAAATATCGGGGATTATCTTAATTTACCTCGTGATGTTAAAGGGGCTACATTTGATGCTGTTTCTAGTTCTCTTCCTGAATTGTTAGTAGCATTATATTCAGTAATATTTTTTAAACAGTTTGAAGTTGGAGTTGGTACAATTGCAGGTTCAGCTTTATTTAATTTATTGATTATTCCTTGAATTTGTGTTTTTGTAGCACCTATTGCATTTAAGGTATCCAAAAAGGTAATTAGTAGAGATGCTTTATTTTATCTTATTTCAATTTTTACATTAATTGTTTTATTAATTTATTTTAAAATCTGGGGGATTGGAGTTGCTCTTGTTTTATTATGTGTTTATTTTTTTTATTTAAAAGATATAATTTGTCACACAAAAGAACATAAAAAAAATCATACAAATATTAAATCTAAAGAAATTAAATTATCTAAAGAAATTTATATATTTATTTTACTTTTGGTAGTAATAGGTGGATTTACATTTTTACTAACAAATTCAGCAATAGATTTATCAAATGCTCTATGAGTTTCACCAATAATTATTGCTTTTACAATTATAGCAGCTGCAACTTCTGTTCCTGATACTGTAATTTCAGTAGTAAATGCAAAAAAATGAGATATTGATGATGCAACTTCAAATGTTTTTGGTTCAAATGTTTTTGATATATTAATTGGTATTGGTTTACCTTTATTAATATATAATCTATATAAAGGACCTGTAGAAATTAAATTTGAAAATTTGGAAATAGTTTTAGGTTTACTTGGTGCTACAATTCTAATATTATATTTTTTTGGAGAAGATCGTACAATTTGAAAGAAAGAATGAGTTATATTGTTATTTATGTATCTTATTTTTGTAGTTTATGTAGTATGTTTAGCAATTTAATATATAATTTTAATTATTATGAATAAAAAAATTATTTCATTATTAGTTTTATTATCATTATTTTCTTTTATTTTTAATAATTCTTTTGCAGAAAATGAATTATATGATAATGATTATATTACTGCTGCAAACATTTTAGCAGATAAATGAATTATAAATAATCATGAAATGGATCCTCAAAATTATAATTTGGAAGATTATGTATTGAGGCAAGAAATAGCAGCAGTTACTATATGAATTGCTTGATTAGATAAAAAAACTGTTTGTGATTGAATATTTAATGATGTTTTATCTACTAATCCAAATAATTGGGCTTGTTATTCAGTTGAAGCATTAGTAGATGCTAATTTAATAGCAAAAAATGAAAATTTTAGACCAGAAGCTAATATATCAAAGGCAGAAGCTATTGGTATGATAGTAAAATCTGCTTGATATGATTATAATTATGATTCAACTAGTGATAAAATATGGCAAGAGCAAGTTGTAGATTATGCTTATAATAATTGAATAATTGATAGTAAATTTTCAGATTATAATGCAAGTGCAACAAGATGATGGATATTTTATGTTGCGAGTATAATAATTCAAAAAATTAATGAAACGTTTACATGAGTTTCATTTGTGGATTCAAATAATCTGTTTGCTTTTGATTTGTATAATAAATATAAAGATAAATATAGTAATGAAAATATATTTTTTTCTCCTTATAGTATAGAATCAGCTTTGACTATGACTTATGAATGAGCTAATTGAAGTACTGCTGATGAGATGAGACATGTTTTACATTTATCGGATAATTATAATGAATTAAGAACAAGTTTTAATGAAATATATAATGAAATTAATGATGAAACTAATGAATATAAATTGAATACTGCAAATGCTTTATGGTTAGAAGATACTTATGAATTAAGAAGTGATTATTTAAGTAATATTGAAAATTATTATTGATGAAAAGCTACAAATCTTGATTTTGTAAATGATACAGAAAATTCTAGGATTACTATAAATAATTGGGTTGAAGCTCAAACAAATAATAAAATTAAAGATTTAATTTCATATTTAAGTCCAGATACAAGGTTAGTGTTAACAAATGCTATATATTTTAAAGCTGATTGGGAAAGTGAATTTGAAGCAAATGATACATATGAAAATACTTTTACTTTAAAATCATGATTATGAGTTACAAAAGACTTTATGCATCAAACAAGTACTTTTAATTATTGAGAAACTGATGATTTAAAAGTTATAGAAATGAATTATAAATGAGATGATTTATCTATGTTAATTTTATTACCAAAGGAAAATGATTTAAGCACAATTGATAATTATCTATCAGTTGAAAAATTAGAAGAATTAAAAAATAATATGAGTGATGAAAAAGTAAAATTAACTTTACCAAAATTTACTTTTGAAACAAAATATTTTATGTCTAAAGATATGCAAGATTTATGAATGAAAAAAGCTTTTGGTAACGCAGATTTTTCAAAAATGACTGATACAAATAATTTACTTATTAGTCAAATAATTCATCAGACATTTGTGGAGGTTAATGAAAAGTGAACTGAAGCTGCAGCTGCTACTGCTGTAATAATGGAAATAACGGCAATTTTACCAGATGAAGAAGAATCAAAAATATTTAAAGCTGACCATCCTTTTGTATTTATAATACAACAAAAAGGTTCTTGAAATATTTTATTTATGTGAAAAGTTGAGGAGCCAGAATTTAAGGAATAGTTTTTATATATTGTAAAAAATTATATTTGCAAAAATGTAATAAAAATATATATTTGTATTATTATTTTTTATAACTTATTCTATGAAACATAATCAAAAACAAGCATTTACTTTAATTGAGCTTATAGTTGTAATAACTATATTAGCAATTTTATGAACAATAGCTTTTATAGCTTTACAATGATATTCAGCACAAGCTAGAGATAGTAAGAGAGTATCAGATATTTCTAATATTAAAAAAAGTTTGGAATTATTTTCTCTAAGTACTTGAAAATTTCCAAAACCAGATGATTATAATACAGTTTCATATTATTGAGAGCTTATTTGGTATCAATGAAAGGTTTGAGATCAGGTAACAAAAAATTTATCAAGAAATCTAAATGAAAAACCAGTTGATCCGTTAACACAAGAAGAATATACTTATTCAACAATAAATGCACAAACAGAATATGAATTGTTAGCATTATATGAATCAGATTTAATTTCATGAGTACAAGTATTAGAAGAAAGTTATGCAAAAATTAGAGATTTTGCAAAAATAGAAGGTAACTATAATTGATTATATGCAAGAACTTCAAGTTTTTATATTCCAACACCAAGTATAATCAATTGAAATGTATGGTGAAATGTGGATTTTGCAGATGATGAAAGTTTAATAGAATCACAAGTAGTAACTTGATGAGATAATATACCTCTAACGAGTACTTGAGGGCTTAATATAAAATTCTCACCATATGAATGAACAATAACTAGAGAATCAACCGAGGAAGAAAAAATGCAATTAGTAGAAGCAATTCAGACAGCTTATAGTGGTTCACAATTAGCAAATGATACGACATATGCAGATGTATTATCAAGAACAAGTACTTGAGGGTTAGTTGAATTTGTAGATGTAGTAGTATTAGAAGTTGCAGAATTTAGTACGTTTTCAAATGGTGGTTGATATAGTAGTTGAGAAGGAGAAAATAATGAATGATGAGAATTATTAAATGATTGGAATATAGCTGAGGTATGTGAATGAGCTGATAGATGAACATTAATATATGAATCAACAAATTCAGATGATCCTACTTGACTTACATGTGAGCATGATATAGCAGTTTGTAGTTGAGATGGAATTTGATATATAATACAGGCATGTAATATTTGAGCTACAACTACAGATTTATTGAATGCAGGATCAAGATGAAAATATTTTCAATGGTGAAGAAATAAGCCATTTTATCCTTCTCCTTCAATATTAGAATCAAATCCAATAGAGAATGAAGATTATAATCCAAATAATGATGAATATTGATTTATTTCTTGAGAAAATTCACCTAGATATGATTGGTTAGTGACTCAAGATGATAATTTATGGTGATATTATGAATGAACTTGAACAGATGAACAAAGGCAATGACCTTGTCCTACATGATATCATGTACCATCAAGTTTAGAGTGGCTATGATTAGTACAAGCTTGATCTTCTTTATGGCCATATTCAGCTTGAAATACATGAGATTTTTTTAGGGCACGTCTTAGATTGCCTAAATCAGGTTTGCTTAGTCGGTTAAGTTGAAATAGTTGGTGAGTTAATGGTTATGGTTTTTATTGGACAAGTGATGCTGATTGAGATGAAGCAGGTCATTTGAGATATGGTTATAATGAAATCAGTGTTGGTGGGTCGTCAGATCTTCGTGCATTTGGTCAATCTATAAGATGTTTTCAAAATTAAATTTAACAAAAAACATATAATTTTTATCAAAACATCATCAAATCTTTCTTTTTTCAATAAAAAACTCAATTTTTTACTTGTATTTTCAATAAAAATGACTAAAATACTACAGTTATTTTACTTGTTTAAAAAATTATTAATAGATGTCTGAAAATTCACAATTAAATGAAAATGAAAATACTCCAGAAAATGAAGAAGATGAAGATTTAGAAAATGAACAAACTTGACTTGATATACCAGCTTGAGTTACATATGATTGAGATAGTGATAAAAGTATAAGAGAAGAAATGGAAACTTGTTATATTGATTATGCAATGAGTGTAATTATATCAAGAGCTCTTCCTGATATTAGAGATTGATTTAAACCAGTTCATAGAAGAATTTTATATTCTA
>CAZJHB010000021.1:0-12098 GCA_964545685.1 uncultured Candidatus Peribacteria bacterium
GTTATGGACACAGCAAGTCAAATTAAAATACATAATTTGACAGGTTGAGTAGTACCTGAAGTTGCTGCTAGGGAACACGCAAATAATATATTTGAAGTATTAGACAATGTACTTGGACAAACCAATTTGTCTTTAGCAGATATTGATTATATCTGAGTAACTACAAATCCTTGATTATTACCTTCACTATTAACTTGAGTTACGTTAGCTTGAACTATTTCAACAGTTTTACACAAACCTATTATTCCAATAAATCATATAGAAGCCCATATTTTTTCAAATTTTTTAGATAGAGAAGAAAAGGAAATAGATTTTCCTATCGTATGTTTGACAGTATCAGGTTGACATAATGATATTTACTATATGAAAAATATGTGGGAAAAAGAAAAAATATGAAGTTCCTGAGATGATGCAGCATGAGAAGCATTTGATAAAGTAGCAAAAATGATGTGACTTTGATACCCATGATGACCTATTATCAGTAAGATGGCAAATGAACATAGTTCTTTTATCGAATTTGGATCACCCCCTACTCCTCCCGCTAAATCGGGACAGGCTCTCCTTAGTAAGGAGGGGGGAGATGACAGAAATAATTTATTCCCACGTGTTTGGCTTGTAAAAAAAGAATTTGATTTTAGTTTTTCTGGATTAAAGTCTAGTGTAAAAAGGGAAGTAGACAAAAGAATAAAAGAAAAATGAGAATTAAGTTTAGATGATAAAAAAGAGATTTCGTATGAATTTGAAAATTCTGTTACAGAAGTCCTTGCTTATAAATTAGTTAATGCAGCTAAAGAAAAAAATGTAAAAACAATAATGTTATCTTGATGAGTTAGTGCTAATGATAAATTAAAAAAAGCTATAACAGAGTTAGTCAAAAAAGAAAATATCAAATTTATTTATCCAAGCAAAAATATTTATAGTATGGATAATGCTGCAATGGTATGAATAAATACTTATTATAAAATAAAATATAATAAGTTTGAAGAGTTTGTTGGAATGCCGAAGATATAGAGATAGATAGATTATTTTACTTTTGATAAATACGTTTTGGCAAAACATCTTTAATTTCTATTATCCTTCCAACTTTTTCTTTATCTTCAAATTATCTTTTAGAAAAATATTTCATTTTTCACCTAAAATATTTTTGATAAGTTTATCTCAAAAATCAAGTCTGTGGAAGAAATCTTCAGTACTTATTATTGCAAATTTTACTTTTCTTCAATAAAAAATACTAGATAAAAGTGTAGTTAATTGTTCTTTATCTATTTCTCATATCAAAAAAATATCTAATATACTTTTTCAAGGTTCAATTAATTTATTTTTTATAGATTCATTAACAATAATAAGTTCTAAATCATTTTGATTTTTGAAAAAATCTTTTATTTTTGGTAAAGGATTATATGATTTTAAAAATATATTCATAAATTCTTCAAGTAAATAAAAATTATTATTTATATAAAAAATTTTTTTCTTTAATTCACTTTTAAATTTTAAAAATCACATGTTAGATAAGTTATCTAATTCTCTTTTTACTGAATTTATTTGTTCATCTAAATCTCTTGATAAAGCTCTCATATGAAATCATTCATTATTTCAAGCTTCAAATTCTAGACAAAATTTTTCTAAGATTTTTGTTCTACATTTTGATCAGAATATTTTTGAAATATCAATATCTTTCATAAAAAGGTAAACTTGTTATTTATATTATATATAAATTTAACTATTTAATATAAAAAATCAAGTTTTAGTTAATTAGTTATAAAATAAAAACTCATCTTTAATTTAAGATGAGTTTTTTATTTATTTAATTTACTAAAAAGGAATATCTTCTATTGAAATATCTTCTTCTTGTTTAGGAGTATTTTTTTGTACTGCAGCTGATGAGTTTCAAGAATTAGAATTATTAAATCAATCTGAATCTCATTTTCTATCTAACATAATCATATTTTCTCAGATAATTTCTGTTCTATATCTTTTTGTTCAATCTTGAGCTTCCCAATTTCTAGTTTGTAATCTTCATTCTACATAGATTTTTCTTCATTTTCAAAGATATTCAGCAACAATTTCTGCTAATTTTCCCCACATAACAACATTATGAAATTCTGTTTGTTCTTGTCTCATTCAAGATCAATCAGTCCAGTTTCTATTTGTAGCTACTGAAAAACTAGTAACATTTTGTCCATTTGGAGTTTGTTTTAATTCAATATCTTGAGTTATATTCCCAATGATTTGTACCTTATTTAAATCCATACTTAAAAAATTATATATTAAACGATGCTTATTTGGCACAAGATGATTATATAAAATAAAAAAAAGAAATCAAGTAAAAAATATATTTAGTATATAAATAGAATATCAAGAGCTTTTTTATTTGAAAAATACTAGAAAATTCTTATATTGTATTTATTATTATTTTTTTATAATTAAATAATGAAAAAAAATCAAAAAACACAGGCATTTACTTTAATTGAGTTAATAGTAGTAATTACTATTCTAGCTATATTGTGAACAATAGCTTTTATAAGTTTACAATGATATAGTGCAAGTGCAAGAGATAGTAAAAGAGTATCAGATATTTCTAATATTAAAAAATCTTTAGAATTATTTTCACTAAATACTTGAAAATTTCCAGAACCAGATGATTATAATACAGTTTCATATTCCTGAGAACTTATTTGGTATCAGTGAATAGTTTGAGACCAAGTATCAACAAATTTATCAAGAAATTTAAATGAAAAACCAACAGATCCATTAACAGGGGAAGAATATATTTATTCAACAATAAATAGTCAAACAGAATATGAAATTTTGTGATTGTATGAAAGTGATATAATATGAATGACCTCACCTCAACCCTCTTCTTTCAAAGGAGAGGGGGTAGCCCAGATGTTTTCTCAACAATCTTATGCAAAAATTAGAGATTTTGTAAAAGTAGAAGGTAATTTTAACTGACTTTATGCAAGAACATCAAGTTTTTATATACCTACTCCAAGTATAATCAATTGAAATGTATGGTGAAATGTAGATTTTGCAGAAGATGAAACTTTAATAGAATCACAAGTTGTAACTGGTGGAGATAATATACCTTGAGAATCAACATGATGATTGAATATAAGATTATCACCATATGAATGAACAATAACAAATAATTCAACAGAAGAAGAAAAAGTAGAATTTGTAGAAGCAATTCAAAATGCTTATAGTTGAACTGTATTGGTAAATGATACTGTATATGCTGATGTATTATCAAAAACAAGTACTTGAGAAATGGTAGATTTTGTTGATGTAGTAGTATTGGAGATAGCAGAATTTAGTACATTTTCAAGTAATGGATGATGAAATAGTAGTTGAGAATGAGAAAGTTGATGAGAAGAATGATGAGAAACTACTTGAACATGAGAATGGTCATTAACAAGTACAGATTGTATGAATGCTTGATGGTTTTGGGTAGATTATAAAATAGATTTAATTTGAGATTGATATTGTATTTCACCAAGAATAGAATGATGAGAAGATTATCATTTTACATGGAATGATTTATGAGCTATGTGGTTAAGAAGTCCTTCACATTATTTATGATATCCTGCTAATGCTAATTCAACATATTGAATAACATATGACTTATGAACATATTCTTGTAAAGAATTAGGAACTGCTACAGGTAGTTATGATATAGATGATACTATAGTCTGAAGAATGAAATGGTTAGCAAATAATAAAACTAATACAGGTTCTTTTCTTGATGTAGATTGGGTTAATGTAGGTAGTATACCAAAGTATGATTTTACTAATGTACCAGCAATTATGTTAGCTGATTGTATAGATTGAGAAAGGGATTTATCAGATACAAATATTTATGAATGAGTTACTTTTGATGAGTATTCTAATCCAACAAATGATGATTCATGAAGAATTAAAATGAATAAATATTTACTTGGTTGGACAAAAGAAATATGATCACATTTACCAAGTGCATTTGCTGATATATCTAAAGAGTGAGAAAATGAGTTACTTACTAGTATGTGAGAATATCAGATGGCATGTGAAAATAATTCAACAATATGATGAGACTTAACAACTGATCAAGGAAATGGTACGGTATTTCTTTCTGCTGTTACTTTTAATGAATATGGTACATATTGGGGGCGTTCATGTCGTTCGATTGGTAATACTAATTGTTGACTTCAATATTCTGCAGATGCTGGTGTAGCAGGACGTAAACTTAGATTTGTTGTTCGTCCTCCATTATCAACATCTTATAGTTGTGATATGACAACAGCACCTGTTGATAATGGACATATTAATTATGTAACGTGAAATCCAAAAGAAGTTAATCAAGCTTATATTAGATATGCTAGTGATTGTGGTTATACTTGTAAAACATGATATGGTTGAAAAAATTGTAATGAAGTATTGACATGATGGAGAGCATTAGATCCATATTGTGATATAGATGATATTGTACTTTGAACACAAACATGGGCTTGATGTAATTCAACATTATGAGAATGATTTGAACGGTGACAAATAAATAGTGATATATGAACAAATAATTATTCTTGATTATTAGATAGTTTAAATAATTATGGATCTACAGAAGATTTATCTTATACTAATGCTTTTTGAACTAAAGAAATGATGTCTTTTTCAAAAGCTAATGATTGGTTTAGTTGAATAAGTTTGTATTGAGATAGTGAATATAATGCAATATGGTGAAAATTATATACATATGGGACTATGGATACTGCTTGTCCAAGTTGACGGCATGTACCAACTACTAATGAGTGGAAAGCTTTAGAAATATATTTAAATTGATGAGCTTGTAGAACAACAGAAACACATGGTTGTGATTGATTATGATGGAAATGACATGAATCTAAAACAGATACTAATAATTTAGCCAATTCTTTAAAAATACCTTTATCTGGTTACCGTAATCATCAAAGTAATCGATTTAAATGGCGTGGGTATGCATCTTCTCATTGGACTAGTCAAAAATATGTATATAGTTTGCTTTATGATTATTCTACGGTTGCTCTTGTTGATAGTTATACATCATTATATAATTTGGGTGCTTCAGTTAGATGTATAAAAGATTAATTTTATTAAAAATATTTATAAATAAAGTCTGAATTTCAGACTTTATTTTTATTTATATTGAGGACATTAATTATTTTTTTTATATTTTTTATAAAAATAAATTAATCATTTTTTGCACTATTAAAAAACATATGATATTATTTATAAAGAAATAAAACTATTTTTTAAATAATGTTTATGTTAAAGAAATTAATTATATCTATATTTATATCTCTTTTATTCGCTCAATGAGTAGCTTTTGCTGAGGATGAAGATGAATTTAATTATACTACATTAACGACTGTAGATTTAAATACATTTAATGAATATAGATACAGAATGACTGAAGAATTTTTTGAATTAAGAAGTTATTATGAAATATATTGATCCATAAGTGAAACATCAGCTTCATCTTTATTAGATATAGCAACAACTTGATATAATTATCTTCCTGATAGCCTTTATAATGAAAATTTATATAATAAATTAAAAACTGCAATAGAAAGAGCTATAAGATATCCAAATAATAGTTCAAATTATGAAGAAATTATATCTGAATTATCTAGTTACATTGATGATGTAAATATAACAAAAATAAAGTGAAGTATTGATTCATATCCTTCAAAATGAAATGCTCCTTTAACAGTTACTTTCAGAGCAAATGTAACAGATCCTAGTTGAACAGTAATTCCAACATATAATTATACTTGGTGGATGGATGTTTGATGAAAAAAACATATTTTATCACAAACAAGTTGACCATCTTTTGCTTATACATTTGAAGAAGAATGAAATTTTACAATATTTTTAGATGTTTGATCTAATCATAAAAATGTTGGTTGATATACAGATGTTTTACCTTTTAGATCTAGTGAAACTATAGAAATAGATGAAAAAATAGCTTCTATTATATTAGATGTAAATGATTCTAGACTATGAACAAAAACAGAATTAAAATTTACACCAGAAGAAGCTAGTTATTGATTGCTTTTTGATGCTACCAGTTCAACTCCAACTTGATGAGCAAAATTTACTAGTACAGAATGGGATTTTGGAAATTGAATAGAAAGAGAAAATTCTTGAGAACCAAATATTGAAAGAGTAGTTTATTCAAAAGAATGAGAATTTGATGTTACTTTAAAATTAAAAACAAATGAAGGTAATACTGTAGAAAAAGAATTTACAATAATTATACATGATCCTATAGCTACAATAAAAGCTAATTCAGAAAGTTGATATTTGTGAGATAAATTTACATTTTCAGCTGAAGGATGAAATAATGATGATGATTTAACTTATGAATGGGAAATTATAAATATTAATACTGATGATGAAATTTTTTCTAAAAATTGAAGTTTATTTACATATATATTTCAAGAAAAATGAGAATATAGTGTAAGATTAAAAGTAACAGAAGCTTTTAGTAATGAACCAGATGTTGATACAATGGTTGTTTATATAAATTCACAAGCACCAATTGTTGATTTTACATCTACTATACCTTATCCGAGTAAACCTAATATGGTATTATTAGATGCAACAAAAACATATGATCCAGATTATACTGATGAATGAAATTTGGAATATAATTGGATTATAGATTGAGAAATAGTTGAATTAACAGATCCTAATTATAATTGATCTATAGGTTATTATACTTTTGATTCAATTTGAAATCATAATGTTGTTTTAGAAGTTACAGACCCAGATGATATAACTGTTAATAAACAAAAACAAGTTGATATAGATTCAATATTATCGGTCCATTTTAATGCTTATTCTAGAGTTTCTACTATTAATCAAAATATTAGATTTGTAGCAAATTCTCCAGAAGCAAGAGTATATTATTGGGATTTTTGAGATGGAAGTAAGTCATCTTTAGAAGAACCTACTCATCAATATTCTAAAAGTTGAATATATACTGTAAAATTAAAAGTTATTGATAAAAATGATGAAGAAAATAGTTTTTCAAAAGATATTTATATTTGAGATGCTGATTATCCTTTAGCTTTTGTAGAAGTATCAAATGGTAGTAATAGAGAAATTTTATATAGAGAATGAGAGTGTGAATGAAATTGAGCTTATATTATAGATAGAGTTAATTCTGTTAAATTCTTATGAGAAGAAAGTATTAATGTAGATTGATCAGAACAGGGAATAAGTTATTCATGGAAATTTGAAAATAATAAATATTATACAACAAAAAATGTAGATAAAAAATTTGATGAATTATGATGTTTTTCTGTAAAATTAACAGTAAAAAGTGATGATAATTGAAGAAGCCATACAGAAACTGTATGGGTAAAAGTAGAAAATATAGAACCTACTTTGTCATCTATTGATCTTTCTGTTGCAGATGAAGATAGTGATCCAATTATAGTAACAGTAAAAGCTTTATGAGCAGAAGATGAAGATTGAGTAATTCAAAATTATTTATGGTATTATTATACAGATTTAGATTCTGAACCTCAGGATTTTAGATCAACAATAAGTAATAGTACAACATTTGTTTTATCAAAAATTGCTTGAAAGTATTATTTTGTAGTAGTAATGAAAGATAATAATGAGGCCAGAGTTAATTCAGAAGAATTAACATGATCTAAATATTTTATATCATTAACTTGAGATAGTTGAAATACACCTTTAATAAAATTAATGGCTGATAATACTTCTATTTCTGTTTGAGATGAAGTTACATTTAATGTTCAAGTTGAAAATGTACTTGGAAATGATATATCAAATAGTGTAGAATATTCTTGGGATCTTGATTCTGATGGATTTTATGATATTGAAACTGAAGGACCAACTTATAGTCATGTATTTAATGAGTCTTGAGAACATTCTGTAAAAGTTAAGGTAAAAAATAAATGATATAGTAGTACGAAAACTCTTACTATTTCAGTTGCTAATATTTTACAACCAAATTTATCTTATATTTCTATATGAAATAAATTTGTATTTTTAAATAATTCCAAATGAAGTTATAAAACTCTTGAATGGAATTTATGAGATTGAACAGTTGTAAAAGATAAAGAATCTTTTGTTCATGAATATGAAGATGAACAACCATCTCATATAGTTAAAATTACTTTAAAAGAATGAACAAAAACAAAATCAAATTCTTTGAAAGTAATAAAAAATGTAAAAAACTTTATTACTTCTAAAAGAGAAGATTTTATTTATTTTACTAATGTTGATATAGTTGATGATGTTCTTACTCTTGAAGAAGAAAACCGTATATATATATATCTTTGAGATTCAAAGTGAGCAGAATATTATTGAATAGATGAAGATCTTAATTATGATTCAAATCTTAATTGAGGTAAAGATGATGATATTGATAATAAAACTGATGATTCTTATATAAATGGTGCCCCAATTTTAGTTGAATTAAATGATTCTAGAGAGCAATGAGTTAGAGTTTTTATTCTTGATGAAAATGAAGAAGTTATAGAATCATATGATTTTAAGATTATAAAAGAATATATAGAAGAATCAGAAATAGATCCTGATACTATAGTTTTTTCTTGAGTATCAGATTCAGAAAAATTAAAAATAGAAAAATTAAAAAATTATATTTCAAATTTTGAAAGTCAATATAAATATAAATCATTATTATATGTTCAAACTCTTCAAGAAGAATGGTTTGATACAAGAGAAAAAACAAATATTATTTTGGAATTTGAAAATTATATTAATGAAATAAATGTTGCATATTCTGATGATATAATTAATTTACTTGAATCATTACTTGTTGAATGAGAAGAAGATAAGAGTGAAAAAGCAATAATGTTAACAGCTTTAAAAAATCTTATTATTTGAATAGACTGTTGAGATGTTATTATACTTGAAGAATGACAAACTTGTTATGATAATTTGGTATTAAAGTTAGAAGAGATAAATGAAAGTAGTAATATTGAAAATAATAAGGCTTTATGAACTGAAATACTAAAAGTAGTAGAAGTAACAGATATAATGACAAATGATGATAAAATAGATTTTAAAGCTATATTAAAAACCTTTGTTTATTGATGAGTAGATAATATTCCAGAAGAGGAAGCAACTGATGAGCCTATTGATCCTACTCCTGTTGATGATGGGACAAATGTTTTCTTTTGATTACTTTCAAAAATATTTTTTGTATTACTTATAATAATCTGAGTAATAACTTTTTCAATAATATTATTTTATTTATGGTATAAAATTTCTAATAAAGATTCAAATGTTTGATTTCAGGATTTTATAATAGATAAGACTTCTCATTCTAATAAAGTAAAAAAAGAAAAAAAAGAATCAAAAATTGAAGTGGATGATATTTTAAATGAAGTAAAACAATTTGAAAAAGAAGATAAAGTTACAAAAATAGAAAAGAAAGAAACTGAAAAAGTAAAAGAAATTAAACAAGAAGAAGTAAAAACTATTAAAAATGAAAAAATAGAGAAAAAACAAGAAGTTAATTCTGAAAATGTTCCAGATTGGTTAAAATGAAGTTTTTCATGAGAAACAGAACAAGTAAAAAAGAAAGAAAATTTAGATAAGAAAAAAGAAGAAGATTTAAATAAATCATCTCAAGAAGAAAATATACCAGATTGGTTAAAATGAAGTATTTCTGAAGATGTAAAAGTTAAAGAAGAGAAAAATAAAGAGAAAACAAAAGAAGAAAAAGTTAAAAGTGAGCAAAAAGAAGAAAAAACTTGAATAGATAAAAGTAAAGCTATTGATTATAAAGATTTATCAGAAGAAAAATTACCAACAAATGAGCAGTTGGAAGATTTTACAAAAATTAAAGAAGATTCAAATCAATTATCAAAAGAAGATAATATCCCAGATTGGTTAAAATGAAGTTTTTCTGAAGAGACAAAAATAGAAGAAAATAAAATTAAAGAAAAAGAAGTAAAAAAGGAAGATATAAAAACAGAAAAAGTAAAAACTGAAGAAAAAATAACACAAAAACAAAATATAGAAAAGAAAAATGAAGATAAGCTAACTTGATGAAAACCAAAAACTACTAATATAAAAAAAGCAAAAACAAAAAAAGCTAATATTGATAAAAAAGTAGAAAAAACTCAAGAGAAAGAAGAAAAAGAAAAAACAGAAAAAACTTCTACACAAAAAGAAAAAACGGAGGAAGGTTTATGGGATGATTGAATGAAAATACCAGATTGGTTGAAGAGTGAATCTGATGATGAAGAAAAAGACAAATAAATATATTTGTCTTTTTTTATTGATTTTTTAATTTTTACAATATAATTATTAATAAATATATTTTTTAAGTTATATTAATGTTTAAATTTTCAAAGAAAAATAGAATAAAAAATACTACACCAGATAGTTTAGAAAAATGAAATTTTAAGTGAGAAGTTTATGATTTTTTCAAAGATTTATCTATAATTATTGTAATAGTTCTTTTAATAAGAACTTTTATAGCTATGCCTTTTCAAATAAATGGTCAATCAATGTATGAGACTTATTATGATAGAGAATTTATAATTGTTGATAGATTTTCATATCTTATTTGAGAACCACAAAGATGAGATGTAATTGTATTTAGACCACATGTAGATGTTTCAAAAGAATACTTTTTAAAAAGAATAGTTGGTTTACCTTGAGATACGATAAAGATTGAAGGTTGAAAGGTATATTTAAAAGAATCATGAGAAATTGAGTTTATTGAACTTGAAGAAACTTATTTAAGTGATTCTAATAATTGATTTACATATGTTGGGTCTTCTAAATCTGAACATGAATTTGAATTATGAGAATGAGATTATTTTGTAATGTGAGATAATAGAAATCATTCTACTGATTCTAGAACTTGTTTTGGTAATTGTAATAAAGTTACAAATTATATAACAAAATCTGATATAATCTGAAGAGTTTTTATAGATTTTTGATATTTTAATTTCAAGACTTTTTCTTTTATTCATCCAGAATATTGAATAGATACAACTCCTAAATTTTTCAATTCCACTTCAACTTATGATTATGAATAATTTTTATTATATTGATAAGCCTTTAAATTACACAAGTTTTGATGTAATAAGAATTCTAAAAAAACGTTTCAATATAAAAAGAATATGACATACTTGAACTCTTGATCCTTTAGCAACTTGAGGACTTTTAATTGCAGTTTGAAATTATACTAAATTGATTTCTTATATTGAAAAAGAGACTAAGGAATACGAGTTTGATATTATGCTTGATTGAATAACTGCATCTTTTGATCTTTGAGAAGAAGTTCAATTTTTAAGTGAAAAAAAGCAAGATTTATTTAAAAAAAGTATTACTAAAAAGGGAATTCAAGAGTTATTAAATAATCATTTTACTTGAGAGATTGAACAAATTCCTCCAAAATATTCTGCTTTAAAAATAAATTGAAATAGGGCTTATGATTTAGCAAGAAAAGGGAAGGAATTTGAAATGAAAAAGAGAAATGTTACAATTTTTGATATTGAGATTTTATCTTTTAAATATCCAAAATTATCTTTAAAAGCAACTGTAAGTGCTTGAACGTATATTAGGAGTATAGCATCAGATTTATGAGAATTACTTTGAACAGGAGGATATATATCTAGATTAAGAAGAATAAAAGTTTGAAAATTTGATATAAAAAATGCTTGTAGTTTAGATGATGTATTAAAAGATGATAGTATTTCAGTAAAAGATATTTTTGATAAAAATTTGTTTATTTCTTTAGATAGTGATATAATAGATAAGATAAATAATTGATTAAAAGTGAAGGAAAAGTTTGATTTTCCTTTGAATCAAGATTTATTTGTTTATTGTGAAGGGAAGATAACTAATATTGTTAGTTATGATTGAGAGTTATTGAAGGCAGTGAGGAGGATATAAGCCCTTACCCCACCCCTCTTCCTTGATGGAGAGGGAGCAAGAATTGTAATTTTTTTTCTTTTTTTGAAAAAAAAATTTGCATTTAATAAAATTTTTAATAGAATACACAAGCTTTTTAGAAAATATGGGTTATTAGCTTCCCGCTGAAGACGGGAGTAGAGCAGTCC
>CAZJHB010000022.1:0-12041 GCA_964545685.1 uncultured Candidatus Peribacteria bacterium
ATTTTTTTCTAAGCTTTTTGGATGTTTGAAAAAAGTTTTGGAAATTCGGGTTAAAAAGGGGAAAAATTATTCTACTCCTTTCTCTCCCGCTCAAAGCGGGATTGGAATAAGGAGCTCTTAACTTAATGGCAATGCCCTATAGTCTATTCCAAAAATTATAATCCATATATAATTTTCAATTATTTCTTGACCATTTTCAATAATATTCAAAATCATCAGAATTAAACAATTTTATATATTCCTGCTTAGTTAAATTTCTTGTAAAAATTCATACTTCTTCATCAAAATAACATCAAGTTATCAACATTATTTTATATTTTAAAATATTATCATCTTTTGCTCTTTCTAAAAGTCTTTTCTTCTTTTTACTATTTAATAAATATTCACTAATAGTAGCTTGATCTTCGTTTTTTCATCATTCTTTTCAATATAAATTTGCATATCATTCAACTTCTTGATTTAATTCATCAGTAAAATTTATATCGATGATTTTAGAATTATTAAATATATTTTTCCATAAGTTATCATCATCCATATTGCGATTATCTAAATTATGAAACAATTCATGATCAAATTTACTTAAATTAGTTCCACCTCAATTTAAAAAAAATTCTCAATATATAGAAAATCATCATATTTCCTCTCATTTTTGATTCTTTATACTTTTTAAAATATAAATTTTTCTTATATATGCTTTTTTTATTAAAAAATCAGGATATTTAGATAAAATTTCACTAAATTGTTCAAGTATTTTTCTTTGTTCTATAAGTGAAAAATATTCTACATCATATAAATATTCTAATCAACCAGATTCATTAAATTCAATTATATTATAATATTTTTCTCATAACTTATTAGATATTTCTTTTTTTGTAGTAAAACTTATTATATTACTTACTTTATAACTTACTTCATTTTTTATGTGACAATACGATTCTTGGACATTTCAAGTTATAAGAAATCATGACAAAATTAATCAAGTTCAAATTACACTAAATTTATTCACTATAATATTTATTCACTATATAATATATATCTGTATATTATATTTAGATTATCTATAAAATCAAAAAATTGTCAAAATATGCCTGTTCCTAAACTTTACACATAACTTAATCTAAATTTCCTTCATAAAAAAAAATTAAAACAAACAAAAAGCCCCACATATCTAATATGCGGGACTTTTATTACTTTTTCCTTTTCAACAAATTGTAAAAAATTAATTTAATTTTTCAATACGCTTTTTAATAGAACTTTTAGCCTTAGTACGGTATTCCTTAAACACATCCACACCTTTGACAGGAATTGGGTCTAAAACTAATGAATCCAAAATACTTTCCGCCATTTCTTGAAAATTAAATTCATTTATAAGTACATTTAAAACTGAAAGTTTAGCTTTGGCTTTTAAAAAAGTAACTCTGATCTTTTTCAAGGCCAGGTCATATTTTGAAACAAGTTCTTGCATTTCTACATATTCAGATAAAGCCGATGCAATCTGCTCTTTAGCTATATTAAAACGTATCTGAAGGGATATCATTTTTTCCATATCCAAGTTATTTAATTGAAGTAAATTATCAATTTGCCGATCTGCTTGCAAAACAGCCTCTTCAGCAAAAGCTATGTTTTCTTGCAATTGCTTTTCCCTAAGACGTGCAATTTGCTTCTGTTCTTGAAGTTGCATAGTTATTTTTACCAAAACAAAACAATATTTATCATATTCTTCCTTCGTAGTAAGGTCTTTGAATTCATCCAAAAGACTAGGATAACTATCTAAGGTGTGAGTACAAAAATCAGATTGATTAGATGCCATTATCTTCTCCTTGAATTAAATTTATTTTAAATTTTTTGCTGATTATGTTAAAAAACTATTAACTACAATTTATATCATAATAATATTATTAAAATATTATAGATAAAACCATAATTATTTACTAAAATTTAATTTATACATTATATCTTTAAATAAGTATAAAAAATGTTAGTAGTATACTTATACTACTAAAAACACTATTGTCAATAGTTTTAGCTTAGATTTTTATAGTTATTTTTCATACTAATTATGGTTTAATTCAAAATTTGATGAATTCATTTCTTGTTTCTATACTTTTTCATTTTCTAAAAACTAATCTAAGAAATTCATCTTTTATATCAAAAATAAATCTTCTATATAAATCTCAACTATCTCATTTTGTTAAAACTGCACAATATTCTCATGCTCTAAGTGTTAAAATATAGTCTATTTTTTTAACAGGTCTATTCCCCACTTGGGATTTTCCCCAAGTGGTAGATTTCACTTGTTTTTCAACTTTTTCTTTTCTTTCATAATCAGTATTTTCTTTTAATCTTGATAAATTTGACACACTCTCCCACCATTCTCTAAATGCTTGTGGTTTTCAAGTTCTAGATAAAGGATTTAACAATTTCCATAATCCTTTTGCAGAAATTCAAGTTCAAAATCATTCTTCATTTATATCCAAATTATTCAAGTAAACAAACAATCAAGATAATTGCTTTACTTCATCATCTGTATATTTTTTTGTAACTTCAATTGCTTTTACAATCATTTTATATCATTTTTTCATACTTATTTGTTTAGTTAATAAAAACACTATTTAATTATTTGTAAATAGTGTTTTTAAGTATAAGAATTTGATATTAATTGGATGTTAATTTTGGGGAATTTTGTAGATTTTATATAGTAAAAAATTCTTGGATGTTCTTAGAAAAGATCTTTTATTCTACTTGTATGACGGTAATTTGGGTGAGATTTTGTTTGGTGTTTATCGACGACCTTACAAAAGGTCTTTTACCCTACTACAGGTGCATTTTTTCGTGGCTTAAATTAGGCTCTACTAGCTTGCATTCCGAGAACTTTTTGAAAAATGGTCATTTTTTTATTTTATATATTTTCAAACTCATCATTAATTAATTTTTTTATTTTTCCATTTAATACATCAAAAATATTTTCTTTTTTATTTATATTTTCCAAATCTTTAACTATTGATTTAACCTCATTTTGTCATATCCCCTTCCGTCAATGTGCCATTATAGATTTATTTCTAATTTCTGATAAATTATTTAATTTTCAATTTAAATTTTTCCATTTTTCATATTCATCATTATCTTTTATATACTCTTTATTTAATTCATAAAATAATATTCTTGATGGTTTATTAAACTTTAATCAAATTACACTATTTCAAAATTTAAATTCTTTACAAAAATTTAATATATTTTCATTAGATTCAATAAATTTAATTACATCATCGTGATTTTCAGTTAAAATTCAAAAATTTTGTTCAAAAAAATATTTTTCTATACCTTCAAATAATCTAAATACCTTTCATAATAACATTGTATACTCTCATTTTTTATAAGAGATAATAATATTATGAATTAATTCTGATAACATTTCTCATTCCTGCCTTTTTTCATCAATTTTTTCCAAAAAATCTATATTTTTAATATTATTTTTATATATATTATTTGAATGTTCAAAATCAAAATTAAATCTATACAAACAATATTTTAATGATTGCTCAATTTTATAATTTTTTAAATAAGAATTACTCTTAATAAAAGATAAAGCACCATTATAATTATAATCATCAATAAATTTTATTAAAGAATGTTTATCAATATTTTTTAAATACTCTTTCTGAATATTTGAAATCAAAATCTTATCCTTCTTATTTTCATCAACATCTATAATAGTTGAAGTTCTATAATTAATAATACTATAAAAATTAAGAGCTTCTTTCATTGCAGGAACTCAACCACTTCACAGAATATATAATTTATTATTTCATAAATCTTTATTTGAATCAAAAAAATTTTCAAAAAATTTAAATGCTAATTCTCTATTTCTAGGATCATCTTTTTTTTCTATTAATGTTATATAATAATTATCTTTCAATATATATTCTATGATTTTTGCTTCATAAAATGTATCTTGACAAAAATTTTGATTAGTTGCAAATAAATATAATTTATGAATTTCATAATTATTTAATACATCTGGTATAATATTAATTTCTATATTAGATTTTTCTTTTTCAATATTATTAAATAATAGCTTAGTTTCATCAAAAAAATTAGCTTTATCTAAAAATTCTCATTTATATTTAATATTTCTATTACCTATATTTGCAAGCAAAATATTTTTCATGTATAATTAAAAATTAAAATTTAAAATATATATCAAAAATTATAACTATTACCTGATTTATAATAATCTCAAATAATTATTTTATCACTAATTAATAAACTTCAAGGAGAAAAAAAGTTCATTTGTCATTTAAAAATATTTTTATTAAACTCAGACAAACTTTTTGTATGTTTTGTATTTAAAACATAATAAGATTTATCAATATTTATATTTTCTAAATCATTATTACTTGGTTTAAAATTATTTAAAATTATATTATATCATTTTTCTTTTTTCAACTCTTCAAAATAGTCAAAAACCTCTTTCTCTTCTTCATCTAAACCTAATAATTCTACATTTTTAAAATGTCAATATCATTTACTTTTTCATTTTCAAAATCATATTGTTTCAAAATTATTTTTTAAACAATCAAAAAACAATTGAAATTTTCTTTCATCATATATTTTTACATAAATAGTATAACTTGAACTTATATATTCTATATCATCTATATGATAAGGAGTAGTTTCTCATTTATGAAATCTTGGTATAGAATTTTTAGCTTCTGATATATTTATTTTATCTTCATCCAAATTTAAATCTACTAATTTATTATTTAATTCTTCTACTTTTCAATTAAATAATAATTCAAAAAAACTTTTATTTAGAGGAAATTTATTTAATTTTTTCAATTTTTTTCTATTTTTTTCATTTCTTAAATCTTCTTCAAGAGAACAATCATTTATTTTTATAATTTCTGAAAAATAAATTGGTTTAGGTAAAAATCAAGTTTGAAAAGCATTTGTAATATTAAAAGGTAAAACTTCTCATTTTATAAAATCATCCAAAATATCTTTTAATTTTTCATAATTAAAAGCAAATATATAACTCAAAACAGTATCACTCTCTAAAGGAGTAATTAGTCATGATTTTGGAGTAAGTATAATTTTTTTTATTTGCATAATATATTATTTAATTATCAATTATTTCTATATCACTAAGTAAAATCCATCAAATAGGATTATTATCTTCATCAATATATAACATTTTATCTCATATTCATAATTTTCTAGATTCTTTTAACCATTTTTCTCAAATAAAATTTTTATTTAACTCAGATATCATATCTTCCCAAAATAACTTATATGATAATGATTTTTTAAACATTCATATTTTTATAGGAAAAATATCTTTATTATAATTTTTATCTAAATCATCTATTATTTTATCATCAAAATTAATATTATTAATTATTTGTTCTTCTCTAGCTATTAAACTAGTAGAATAATCTTTTATCATTATTTTTAACTTTTCTATATCTATTTGTCATTGTAAATCATTTATAATTATTTCAAATTCACATCAAACAACTAGCTCTAAAATTTGAGATATTCCTTTTTTAGGAGCTTGTCATTGTTTTACTGGTTTATTTTTTGAATTAATTTGTTGAATTTCAATTTTACTATTTATTATTTTAGCATCTTCAAATTGCAAAAAAGCAAATAAATCTTTTTTAAATAAATCTTCATTTTCAAATTTTTCTAATAACTTAGCTTGATCTTTATAATATCAATTTAATTTTTTTATTTCATCATTTAAAAAAATTGTTCTAAAAATCCCCTTTAAAGTACTTCATGGTATAAATAATTCTTTATTTAATCAAAATCTAGAAAATCTTTTTATTTCTCATTGATTTCAATTTTGATTTTTATTTGTAGAATAATCATTATTTTGATTAATTAAATTACTTGCTTTTTCTCAAATTTTAATTTCATTTTTTATTCAATATTGTTTTATAAATTCATCTCAAAATTTTTCATAAAACTCATATTTATTATCTTCTAAAGTAATAAAATCTCAAGTTTCAATATTTTCAATAATCTCATCAAATAATCATCTATCTTTTTTAGCACAAAAATTTAACCATTTTCTATCAAATATTTGTATAACATCCCATCATTCAAAGGTAAAATAATCCATTCTATCTAATATTTCATTATTATGAATATGCATAGGAGTTAAATTTCTTACTTTTATTCTTATTTTTTTAGGACTTAATGTATCCATTATTATTATTTTTTAATCAATTAAAATCATTTCTATTCTACCATTTCATCTACTAACTCATCAACCTAATCAAAAATTATTTAAATAATATACTCATTTTTCTAATACTTCATTCAATTCTTCTTCTGTTATTCAATTTTCTCATTCTACTGGAGTAATAATTATTTTTCATTCAAATTCCACTCAAGCTGGTACTCTTTCAATATGTCTAGGATTTGCAGGTCATTTTAAAAATCTAGGTACAGAATTTTCTGACTTATCTTCCATAAAATCAACTGCTCATAATTTTTTAAATTCTTCTTTATACTCATTTGTCATTTCAAAATCACTAAAAATCAATCTAGAAGATATCTTTAAATTTGTTGTTGCCATTCAAAAAGATTTAGCAATATTTGAATCATTATCTATCTTTTCACTAGCTCAATATTTTTTTGAATAATCTCACTCAATCATTTCTAAACTTGCTCTCATTTTTCACTTAATAGAACTTCAAGGAATATATGGTTCATTAGTCAAAGGGTTTTTAACAACACTTGAATCTATTCCACCAATTTTCAGACCTAAATCTGAACCACCAATATGAAGTCATGTTTTTAATATAATTTTGTAGTTTTTTACTATTGGTTCTCACATTTTGATTGTCATAATTTAGTTATTAGTAATAAAATATTATTTAGAATAAGGATTAAAGTATTTATGATATGCCACAAATACTTCTAAAAATTGTTTAAATCTATTTTTATCATTTATATTTTTATAAATTTCTCTTAGATTTTTAGTAAATCAATTAGGAAAAAGTTTTCTCTTTTCTTGATATCATATTTTAGCAAAAAAAATTTCCTTTTCTATTTGAAAATCTTCATCATTATCATCTATTATTTTTAAATATGTATCAAATACTTTTCTAAGAGATGAATTAGACTGAATTAGTTCAAATTCATGTTTTTTCTTTCAAGTTCTTCTATCATTGACATACATATAATCACTTCAAAAAGTCTCTAATTCAAGATTTTTTGAAAAATTATTAATATCAAAATTATTTACATAGTTTTGTAAAAACATAATTTCTTAAATTAAAAATTAAAATTATTTATTAAAATATCTTGTATTATAGATATTATCTATTAATCCTGTTAAAATAGAATTTATATTATCTATTTTTTCTTTATTTTTGTTTTCTCATATTTCAAATTTTCTAATCAAATCTGAAATAACAGTAATTAAATTTTTAAATTCTTTTGTTTCTTTTATTTCCTTAGAATTTCTTGATAACATATTTATTATCCTAGCTCAAATAATAACAATATTTGCAGTTGGTCATTTCAATTGTAATTCATCTCTAAATTTTCTTAATTCTGAATAAAGTCTATAAGTTTGTGTATTTCAAACAATTAATTCATCATCATTTTTATAAAAAACTTCTATTTTTTCATCAAAATTAATTAAATTTTTACTAAATACTTTTGTTAAATCTTTTTCATAAATAGTTAATCATTTATAACTTCAATTATTTTTATCTTTTGATTTTAATTTAGCTTGTTCCAAAAGTTCTTCTGTATCATTATTCATTGTTTTAAATGGTGTTTTATCTTTGAATATACATAATCATATACTAAAATGTATTTTTTCATTATTAGCAACAAATTTTTCAAATTCATCATATAAAAAAGAAGTAAATTCTTCTCTTTTAGAAAAAGGTAAAATAAATACAAAATCATCTCATCAACTAAAAACTGTATAAACATTTTCATATTTTTTTCTTATTTGTGTTTCTAAATATGTTCCAAAAAATAACTCTAAAAATCTAGAAAATTGAGTAAGTCTATTAATAGAATAAAAACTTTTTTCATTATTATTTCAATAATCAAATCAATGTTTAAATAATAAACTCATCGCATCTATATCTCATTTAAGCATACATATATAATCTAATCAATTATTATCTCAATTATTATCTCAATTATTATCTCAATTTTTATCATCTAAAATAATTTTTTCAAAATCTTTTGTTGTTCAATCTTCATTTTGAGGTACATATAAATTTAAAGATTTTGATATAATATTATTATTAATTCAAAATATTTCTTCCCATTTATTAAATATAATAAATAAACTATTTTTACTTTTAATATTTATTTGTTTTATAAAATCATTTCTATTTAATAGAGTTTCTTTATAATAAAAATCTTCTCAATTTTTATAATCAATTTTTACTCAATATATATCTTTAACAATCTGTTCTCAAACTTTAACTTCTTGTAGACAATTTTTACATATATTTTTATCATTATTCTCATCATCTGATTTTAAATAATCTTGTCAACAATATTTACAAAGTACTTTTCAAGAAATAGAATTATTTATAAATATATTATTTAAATTACTTTTATTATATATTTTAAATTTATCTTGAGATAACTCATTAAATAATTCTACCAATACCTCTTTTATATTTTTAAAATTTTCTTTTTCATTTTCATCTACTTTTATTTCAAAAACATCTCATATTTTATAATTTTTACTAATTAAACTAAATCTTATATTTGCATTAAATTCTTTAATCAAAAAATTATTAATTTTTTCTTTTAGTTTTATTTCTTTAAATTTTTCACCTAATTTATCATAAATAATTACAAATTTTCATCCTGCATTTAATAATACATTTGCTCTAGGTATTTTTAATATATTTATAATATATTCTATAATAGCTTCATTTAATAATTGGACTCTCAAAGATTTTGCTCTTAATCTTTTAGCTATTTTTTCTTGTTTTTTTATTCAATTAAATATATAATTTTGAATACTTGGAAAATCTCATGAGATAAGAGTTATGTCTTGAGATTTTATCTCTTTTGTTGAATAATCTAAATTCTTTAAAGTTTCTGATTCAAAATATTTTTTATACAATATTACTGAATTAGCAACTACTAATTTTGTATGGTCATATAAACTTATATCATATACTTTTCACTGATATACATCACTAGGAACAAAGGTAAAATATTTTTGTAATAATATATCTAAATTATTTATAAATCACTTATATTCTTCATCATTAAATAAATCTTTATTATTATATATTAAATTTACTAAATCTATCAAAAAATCCCTTGCTAATCATGTATAATTAGTTTTTTTATCACTTGGAATAAAATTATTTATATTTTCAATACTTAATGTTTTTGCTTCATAAGAATAATTATTCCTAAAATCATCTGTTTGATTATAAATATTTTCAAATATAGATGTTAATCATTGTGTCTTAAAATTTGCTTGTTCTAAATTTTCATTTTGTTCCTTACTTAATCTATCAAAACTACCAATATTATCAGCCACATAATTACAAAAAATCATTTTTCTCAATTCATTATCATAATTAGTTTTATATTTTGAATAATCATATCAATGATGCAAACTTCATATTATTCATATTTCTTTCCAAAAATCTATATTATTTATTTCTTCTAGTTTTGATTGTAAATTATTATCTTCTCAAATATTATTTAATACATATTTACTTCAAGAATTTAATATGTTAAATAAATGTTCTGCATGAGAAACATTATAATTTTTAGTTGTTCTTTTATATCAAGCCCTTACAAATAATTTTCATATATCATGTAAATAGGCTGAAATTATAACTTTATAATAATTAATCATTCTTTTTTCCATAAAAATTATTTATTAATAAAATAAATTCATACTTGTCACAATCACAATTTCACTCAAGTTCATAATCAAATTATACTTGCTAATTTCAATGCATTATAAACTATAATTTTAACATCACTATTTATTCATTTCAAAAACTCATATTTAATTTTTCAAACTACTCAAGCTTTTATATTGTTTTTAATAACTACTGTCTTAGTTAATATATCAAATTTAACCACAATTACATTATTTTTAATTTCTTTTTTTATTTCATCTATATTAAAATTTTTTGAATACAATTTATTATATTTTCTAATTGCAGATACTAAAAAAACTTCTGGAATAGGCATTAATTGATTAATATCAATTCAATTTATTTCTTTTTTTATAATTGTAGGAGTTTTAAAAGATACTTCTACTTGATTAAAATCAATATATTTCAAATTATCATCAAAAATATTAAAATTAAAATCTATTCAATTTATTTTATATATATTTCAATTCAAATTTATTTCTTTTTTGTTTTGAATAATTGTGATTATTTGATTAAAATTTTCTTTTCAGTTTATAGATATATTTATAGCACTTAATTCTGAAGATATTCTATAAATATTTGAAACAGATAATATAGAATCTTTTAAGTAATTTAATTCATTATTTTTTCATAAAATATCATATATACTTCACAAAATTTTATAAAAATTATTTCAGATATTTTTTTTATTAATTTCAATGATTATTTTAATGTTATATATCATATAATAAAGTAAAAATTAATAAAATAAATACTTAAAACTATATATAGTATATATTTTTTTCACAATAATACTAGTTTTTTTTTAAAAATCTTTTTTTTTCAATTTTAACGAATTTTAGAAAAAGTCTTTTACCCTATTTCTCAAGCTTATATAGCGAATAAGAAAGATGCTCTAAGTTTCGACGACCTTACAAAAGGTCTTTTACCCTATCTAACCAATTAACATTATGAGAAGAAAAAATATTATGTTTCGACGACCTTACAAAAGGTCTTTTACCCTATAGAAACTAAAAAAATAAAATTAGCAGAACTTGAAAAAAGTTTCGACGACCTTACAAAAGGTCTTTTACCCTATTAATCTTAAAAAAAATCTTAACAAGTAAAAATTGTTAAGTGTTTCGACGACCTTACAAAAGGTCTTTTACCCTATACACAGATTTTATTTATTAATTATATAAAAATGATTATAGTTTCGACGACCTTACAAAAGGTCTTTTACCCTACAAAAATATGAACTTTATCTTATAGAAATTAATTTATATTTTAGTTTCGACGACCTTACAAAAGGTCTTTTACCCTATGATAATGAAAGTTTCTTTGACTTTCAAGAGTACTGGTTTCGACGACCTTACAAAAGGTCTTTTACCCTATTTATAAATTAGAAGAGGCACTTGAAAAAATTGACGATGGTTTCGACGACCTTACAAAAGGTCTTTTACCCTATCTTTTACTCAATTACAACTATCAAAACTTAAATTGTCTGTTAGTTTCGACGACCTTACAAAAGGTCTTTTACCCTATTTATACTAAAATTATTATTGATAGTTATATAAATAAAGGTTTCGACGACCTTACAAAAGGTCTTTTACCCTATTTAATATAATAGATAAAACAGAACGAAACTGTTAGAACTGTTTCGACGACCTTACAAAAGGTCTTTTACCCTATGAATATCATTTTTGAGGAAATCATTATTATAGATATTTATGTTTCGACGACCTTACAAAAGGTCTTTTACCCTATTCACTGATTCTGAAACTAAAGCTACAAAAGATATTGTGGCAAGTTTCGACGACCTTACAAAAGGTCTTTTACCCTATTTATTGATTTTTATAATAGAAAATCAAACAAAGAGTTTCGACGACCTTACAAAAGGTCTTTTACCCTATAGATGAAGAAAATTTAATTATTGAAAAAGAAAATGGTTAGTTTCGACGACCTTACAAAAGGTCTTTTACCCTATAGAAGAAATAGAATGATTATTAGAAGCAATTAGAATTGTTTCGACGACCTTACAAAAGGTCTTTTACCCTATTATAAGCTAGATCTAAAACTAAAATATTTTAAATGTATGTTTCGAGAACCTTACACCAGACCTTTTACCTCCTAAAAAAAATAAATGAACATAAAAATATA
>CAZJHB010000023.1:0-11829 GCA_964545685.1 uncultured Candidatus Peribacteria bacterium
TATATTGCTCATAAATATAAGTCTCCATAGTTCATGTAAATAATGAACTTCATCATTCATCTATCTCATACTCATATATTTTTTGTTTTTTTTGTTTATCAGTCACATAATCAATATCAAATAAATATGTATCTAATAAATTTGATACTTCATTTCAAAAATCAATAATTTTTTGATCATTAAAAGAATTATCAGGTAAAAAAATTATACTTCACTTAGAATGAAGAGATATAACTTTGTTAAATTTGTATTTTTTTAATGTTTCAATTACAATTTGTGTTTCAACTTCACTTTCACATTTTTCTATTCAAGTTTTTATAGTTTCTCACTTTTTCACATATTCTTTTAGTATAAAATTAGAAGTACAAAAATTTCTATTTATATCAACATTATTAGAATTTGCTCTTCATTTAATATAATAATCTTGCTGATTACCATTTTCTAAAAAATATTCTAATCATTCAGGATTTATTGTAGGGATTATAAACCATCAAGTTTTTCAAGATTCTTCTAATTTATCTTTTATATATAATGCCGTATTATATGTTCAATATTCATATCATCAATGAATATTTGAAAACACTCAAAAATATCAATCTTCTGGTTTTCATTTATAATAAGCATAAATTTCCTTTCATTGTTTAGTATATCAAAGAGTTATTCTTTGAATTTGTGAATAAAAGTTATTTCTTTCTATTTTTACCTTTTCATATCAATAATTTAAAATATTTTTTATATTAATAATATTTTTATTTATTTTTTTAGTTGAATATTTATTTCTTATTTTATTATATAATTCCTTTTTTTTATATATTTCTATCATTTCTTCATATAATTCTTTTTTTTCATCCAAACTTTTTACTTGTTTATCAAATATTTCATCTAATTTTTCATATGTATCTATTCAATTTATATCATTTCAATTCAAATTAAAAACAATATCTTCAATTTCACTATTTCAATATGTAGTTCAAGACAAAAACAAACAAATAAAACAAACAATAACCTTTCTCATATATTATAATCTTTTATTACATTAAAATTCATTTTTTTAATTATATAATAATTATTTTAAAACTTCAAATAATAGCATTATTTTATTCAAAAAAGCAATTTGACATTAAGGTAATAATATCTATAATATAAAAGTTATACTTACATAAAATAGTTATTAATCATTTTTTAAAAAGGAGAAAATAATATGATAAAAACTATTCAAGAAGCGATTTGTCAAGGATACTGGCCTGCAGCTAAAAGAATAACAAAAGACATGGGAGATATTAGATTAGAAGTAAATGGCTGGCCTTTATTCTATAGAGGAAAAAATGCTGATCTTTACTTCATTCCAGGCTTTCCCCCAAAAATGTTGATGATTAGGACCGACAGAACGTCCGTATTCAATATTCCTCTTAGCCTTGAAATACCAGGCAAAGGTGAAATCCAAAACCAGATCTCTGTTTTTAGTTCTGACTTTGCTGAAAGAATCAGTATTAACACTACTATTTCAGACGATTTTCCAAATTGGTTTCCTGATGATTTAAAAATGAGAGGGCAAATTGTAGAGATGTGCAAACCTCTTCTGCTCAATGGAAATACCGGCATGGAGCTCATTTTCAGAAAATACCTTACCGGTTCTCTTTATAAAGAACTGAAAGCTGGAAATGACCCTTACAAACTTTTTCTTGAAAAAGACCTACCGGAATGGCATGAGTTTCCCACTCCAATTTTTACTCCGACTACAAAATGCAATGATGACCTTCCGCTTCCACACCATGTTGTTACAGAAGCTTACAGAGATCTTATCATGAATTACCTTGAGCTTTTTATCGCATTTAGCGAATATGCATACAACCAAGGTCTGGTCGTGGTGGACACCAAATTTGAAGCATTTGTAAACAGTGAATGTAAAATCGTCCTGGGAGATGAAATCCTTACCCCGGAAAGTTCACGCTTTATATTACGAGAGGATTTTGAAAACGGAATCTACAAATCCGCGGACAAACAGATTATCCGTGATATCGGAACAAAAAACGGTTGGAAAGAAAAAGCCAAAAACCTGAAAAACGGCGAACTTCTTAATGTTACCATAACCCAAGAGGAAGAACAACAGGTCCTTGATGGATATCAAGAGATCTACAATCGACTTGTTGCATAACCTCGTTATCTTAAACTGCCTACCTCTTTTGAGGATAGGCAGTTTTGTGTTTTATTTACTTTTTTAAAGAGTGAACATAAGCATTATATTTGACTTAATATCATATAAAATTATAATTTAATTATTAATATTATATAACATCAAAAAAAATGGCAAATTTTTATGATACTTTACTTTGAGAATATATAAAAAATCCCTGAAACAATAATCTATCCTTAGATAAATTATCTGTTAGAGATTTTAATTATAAAATGATAAGTTATGAAGAAATAACTGAGAAAAAAAAGCTTAATTTTAAAGATGTAGAACTAGATAAAGCTTCAATATATTCTGCTGAAGATGTATATATAACAAATAAATTATACAAAAAACAAAAACAAGAAAAAATAACAAAAAATAAAATAATAAGAGAAATTGAAATTCCATTATTAGAAGTTATAAAAAATATGGAATTAGACTGAGTATATATTGATAAAAATAAACTTAAATGATTATGAGATTTATTAGACATAGAAATAAACAAAACAAAAAAAATTATATTTGATGAAGTAGGTGAAGAATTTAATATAAGTTCACCAAAACAAGTTTGAGAAATTTTATTTGAAAAATTATCTTTACCAAAATGAAAAAAAACAAAAACTGGTTATAGTGTATCAGCAGAAGTATTATGAGATTTAGCTCATGATTATTCTATTGCACAAAAAATAGTAGATTATAGACATTATTCAAAAATAAAATCAACATATATTGAATGACTTTTAAATTTACTTGATAAAAATGATTTAGTTCATACTAGTTACAATACTTTTGTTACATCTACTTGAAGACTATCAAGTACAAATCCTAATCTTCAAAATATTCCAGTTTCTGATTGAATAGCTTGAGAAGTAAGAGAAGCTTTTATTTCTAGATTTGAAAATGGAAAAATAATAGCTTTTGATTATTCACAAGTTGAAGTAAGATTACTTGCTATAATGTCAGATGATAATAATCTTATTTGAGCATTTAAAAATAATGAAGATATCCATCATAAAACTGCAGAATTTATTTTTTGAAAAAATACAATTACTCAAAATGAAAGAAAAATAGCAAAAGCTGTAAATTTTTGAGTTATTTATTGAATAAGTGCTTTTGGTTTATCAAAAATGATAAAAATACCTATGAAAGAAGCAAAAATATATATAGATAAATTTTTTGAATCATATATAAAAGTTAGAGATTTTTTAGATGAAACAATATCTTTTGCTGAAAAAAATTGATATGTAGAAACTTTATTTTGAAGAAAAAGATATATTAATTGAATAAATGATCAAAATAAAATAATTAAAAAAGGTGCTGAAAGAGAAGCTATAAATATGCCTATTCAGTGAACTAGTGCTGATATAATAAAGATAGCAATGATAAGGATATACAATTTCTTAAATAACAACAATCTAAAATCAAAAATGATAATGCAAGTACATGATGAACTTGTATTTGATTGTTATCCATGAGAAGAAAATATTTTAAAAAAAGAAGTAAAAAATATAATGGAAACTATTTTAAAAGATAAAAAAATTATATTAAAAACTGATATTGGAATAGCAGATAGTCGGAAAAATGCGAAATAATTATTTAACTTATTATTTATGTTTATTGTTAAAATTATATATGCTATAATGTTGATTGCATGAGGATGTGCAATAATTAGATATAGAAAAATTGTTAAATCATGGACTGGGAATTTTATTTGGGCTGAACATTATCTTTGAAGATGATGAACTTATTTTATAATTCTTTTAGTAGGATTAGGAATGATTTTTTATTGAACAATATATCCATTTGGTTGAGCTGAATTATTATTTTGAAAATAATTTTTTTGACTTTTTTATACTTTTTTATAATATAATGAAATATATTTCATAAAATTATAAAAATGCCTAGACCTTGTAAATCAAGAAGAATAAAAGATATACCTAATTATACTTGTTTTAAACCTTTAGGAATACCAAGACAAAATTTGAATAAAATTGAATTATTAATTGATGAATTTGAAAGTATTAGATTAGCTGATTTAGAATGAAAATCTCATATTGAATCTGCAAAAATTATGTGAATATCAGCATCTACTTTCAATAGAATCTTATCTTCTGCAAGAAAAAAAACTGCTGATTTTTTAGTTAATTGAAAAGGTATGAGAATATATAATAAATGAATAAATAATAATGAATAAAATTAAGCAAAGTTTAAAACAAACATTTTTTTGAATAAAAGAATTATTACCTATATTAATATGAGTTTTATTACTTATTAGTTTAATTAATAATTCAAATTTTTTAGAAAATATATTAAATTCATTAAATGATAATTTTTTATCAATTTTAATTGCAGACATTATTGCATCACTATCAGCATGAAATGCTGTAAATAGTTATATTATTGCTGATTCTATATGAAATTTAGATAATAATATAAAAATTATTTCCACATTTATGATAGCATGGGTAACTGTTTGAATAGTACAATTACCAGCTGAATTTTATTTTTTTTGAAAAAGTTTTAGTCTTATAAGAAATTTAATTTCTTTTATTTTTGCTATAATAGGATGATATTTAATAAATTTTTTACGGATTTTATAATGAAAAAATACTATATAAAATTAAAAGATAAATATTGATTTAATTACTTATTTTTATTTTGAATAATAATTTTGTATATTTTTATTTGATTATTTGATTTTTGTTATATAATAAAAAGCCTATTATACTTTTTAAATATTTTTATAAAACAAATACTACCTTTATTAATAGTTGTATATATATTTATATTTATTTTTAATATAATAATAAAAAATGATTATATTAAAAATAAGATAGAAAAATCTAACACTGTTACTAAATATATAGTTGTAATTTTACTTTGAATTATAAGTACTTGACCTGTTTATATGTGGTTTCCAATGCTCAAAAAATTACATGAACATTGAATTAATTATGAACATATAGCTAGTTTTATATACGCAAGAGCTATAAAAATACCCTTTTTAGCTGCTATGTTTTTTTATTTTTGAGTAAAATATACAATTATATTTAACTGAGTAATCTTATTTTTAGCAATATTAATATGATTAATTATTAATTTATTATCTAATTTTATTAATTATGAAAACAATAATCTCTAGCTTAAATGAAGGAGAAAATTATGAAATAGCCAAAAATGCTGCAAGAGCACCTTATTTTATAGTTTTTGAAGATGAAAAATATATAAAAGATATAAAAAATCCTTTTACAACTTGAGGTTGAGCATGATTTGCAGTTGCTGACTTATTAAAAAAAGAATGATGTAATAAGTTTATAGCATGAAAAATCTGAGGGAATTTACAAGATAAATTAGATGAATATTGAATAAAATATGAAGAAAAATAAATTTTAAATAAACTATATGGTAAATGAATATTGATATGTTAGTTGATGAGCTATTTTCACTTTCTTAGACAAGAAAGCTCATAATTCAGCAAAAAAAATAATTTGAGATTGTGTAACTTCTTGAGCTAATATAGATTTTTTTAAGCCTATATTGGAAATAAAAGATTATAAAGAAGATGTTGTACATGTAAAAGAAAAAATTGTAAAAGTAATAACTTATCTAAATAAAAATTCTATTATTGCTAGTTTTACTTTTATCAAGAAAAAATAGTTATTTTTTAATCTAAAAACTATAATTTAAATTAATAAAAAAGAGCTTTTAAAAAAAAAATTGGTCTTTTTTTATTTTTTTAATAGAATAAATGCGTTATTTTTTAATTAATATAAGAATGAATAAAAATAAAAACAGATTTTTTAAATTTATTACTATTTTTTTATTAACTCTATTCAATTTTAATATCTCTAGTGCATTTAAAATAGTAGTAGTTGATGAAAATCTTAATAGCAATATAACTTGGGAAGATACTTTTAATTATTATTGAGATTTACTTTCAGAACAAATTCCTGAATCATATAAATATATAAACCTTAAATATACCTGATTAGATAAAGATAGTGATATTTATAATTCATTACAAATGTTAGTATATTACGATCTTTTAAATAATATAAATACTAAAATTTCTCCTTCAAAAGATCTTAGTGCCTACGCTTTTTATAGAATAGCTGAAAAAATATTTGATATTCAAATAATAAATGAACAAAATATATCAGTATTAAAGAAAAGAAATGCTATAAAAAAAGATTTTACTATAATTGATACTTTATTAACAAAGGAAAATGAAGAAAATTCAAATATAGAATTACTTAATGATAACAATGATAATTCCAATATACAATTAAAAAAAGAAATATTTAATGATGTATATAAAGTTATTTTAAATGATTATTATGGTAAAGATGAAATTTTAGAAGAAGATATAATAAATTCTGCTATAGAATGACTAGTTGACTGAGCTGAAGATAAACATACAGTATATTTTCCACCAATTGAAAGTAAAAGCTTTTATGATTCTTTAAATTGAGAATATGAATGAATAGGATCTTATGTAGAATTAGCTGAACCTTGAGTAGTAAAAATAGTTTCTCCAATAAAAGATTCACCTTCAGAAAAAGCTTGATTAAAATGATGAGATATAATTTTAAAAGTTGATGGTGTCAAAATTACAGAAAAAAATTCCTTAGAAGAAGTTGTATCATGGATTAAATGACCAGCTTGAACAAATGTAATTCTTACAATACAAAGATGAGAAGATAAATTTGATATAGAAGTAACAAGAGCAAAAATAATAATAAATGATGTAGAATATGAAAAATTAAATTATAAAACTTTTTATATAGAAATTACAAGTTTTTGAGAAAATGTAAGTGAAAATTTTGAAAAAGCTTTAGAACAATTAAAAAAAGAAACAAAAATAAAAAAACTAATTATTGATCTTAGAAATAATTGATGAGGATATTTATGACAAGTTTCTGATATGTTATGATATTTTATTCCTCAATGAGAAAATACTGCAGTAGTTAAATATTTAAATGATGAACAAATATATAAATCAAAATGATACAATTTAATTAATTTTAATGATTATGAAATAATTTTATTACAAAATTCAGGTACAGCTTCTGCATCTGAAATAATGATATGAACTATTAAAGATTATTTTCCAGAAGCAATTATTATATGAGAACAATCATACTGAAAATGATCAGTTCAGACTGTAAAATCATATTCTGATGGTTCAAGTTTAAAATATACTGTAGCAAAATGGTTTACCTGAAAAACACTGACTTGAATTGACTGAATATGAATTACTCCCGATATTGAAGTAGAATTTAATAGTGATTTATATAAAGAAGAAGATAAAGATAACCAACTAGAAGAAGCTATAAATTATTAGTTATAAAAAAAACAAAGAAAATTGATTTTCTTTGTTTTTTTTATAATATATATTATATTATTTATTTCTTATCATTTAAAAATATGTATAAAAAAACAATAAAAGTATCAATATTTATAATTTTATTATTTACAAATAATTTTGTATTTTGATCTTCTAACTTAAGTAATGAAAAACAAGAACAAATACAATCAGTATATAATACTTTTGTAAATAAAGTTGAAACTAAATATTCCTTAATATGACAAATAGATTTACTCGAAGAATTAGCTTCTACTTTAAATATAGCTATTGATAATAACAAAATAAAAAAAGATAAAATAAGTATAATTCAATATTTTCTAGAAATAAATGAAACTGAACTTATAAATAAAAAAGAACAATATGAAAAACTTATCCAATACAAAAATGAAACTGAATTTAAAAATAAATATAATAATAATTCAAATAAAGATTTTTTAGATAAAATTGAAGCAATAAAAAATTTTTCAAAAATATCATATAACATTGATGATTTTTTTATTGAAAATTGAGTTCGGTATTATTATTCAATTTGAGAATTTAAATATTTTAAAGACCTAAGCAATCTTAATGATACAAATTTTAAATATAACTGAATTGAAAAAGATAGTTCTTTAGTTTTTTATAAAAATTGAATATTAAGTTTTTCTAATGATTTTAAAAAAATAAAATTAATAAATAATAGTATAATTTACTGAATCTATAACAAATATTCTGTATTAGAAGAATTAAAAGATGATAAAGTTGATTTACATAATGAAAGTGATGAAACAATTAAACAAATAAAAAATAAAATAACAGAACTTATTAATAATACTAATGATAATGATGAAAAAATACAAATTATTTATGATTATATTTTAGATAATTTTAGTTATTCATCTGATACTAATTTAGAAAATCCATATATATCTTCTGCAATAGAAATGTATAAAAGTTGAGAATGAATTTGTGAGGCTTATACAAAATTAATTTTATATATGTTAAGTTTTGCTTGAGTTGATGATGTTGAAGTAGTAAGATGATATGCTATAGATTCTCTTAATTTTCCTGAAATTTGACATACCTGGATAAAAATTTGAAATAAATATTATGATCCTACTTTTGATGATCCTATTTGATCAACAAAAACCAAAGAATATTCTGAATATTATTATTTTTGATTACCTAAAGATTTACTTTATGTAAATAGATATGATGTTGAAGATTTACCCGAAGAATTAAAAACAACAAATTTAGAAACAAGAAAATTACTAGTAGAAAAAAATTTATATAATTTATATGATAAATATAAAAATGAAGATTATAATTTTTATAAAAAAACGAAATTAAAAATTGAAAATGGTATTCTATATGATGAAAAAATAACTATAAGTAATTTCAATAATTTCTTGCCTTTATATACAGTAAACAATTATAGTTTTACACAAAATTGAAAAACTAAATTTATAAAAAAATTAAATTATTTTAATGTAAATGATGATAATTTAGAAACTTTATTAGAACAAATAAATTATGAACTGGATTGATACTATTTCTTTAAATGGAAACTTGAAGATTGAAGTTATGAATACAGAGTAGGATACAATGTTGAGTTTAATTAACTTTTATATATTTTGTATATAAATTTGACTTATCATAAAAATAATTAAAATAGGTTTATTAATTTAAAACCTATTTTTTTTATGGAAAAACTTTTAGCACATCTTAATAAAGAACAATTAGAAGCAGTAAATAGTATTTATTGACCAATTATGGTTGTAGCAGGACCATGAACAGGGAAGACTCAAATAATAGCCCTTAGAACAGCAAACATTATAGAAAAAGCGAGGGTGAATCCTGAAAATATATTAATAACTACATTTACTGAAGCTTGAGTTATTGCTATAAAAGAAAGACTTATAAGTTTTATCTGAAAAGAAGCATACAAAGTATGAATTTCTACAATTCATTCATTTTCACAAGATGTCATCTCAAGTTTTCCTGAATATTTTGTAGAACAAAAAGCAAAAAACACAATAGATGATATAGAAATACTAGAATTTTTAAGTGAAAATATTGAAAAAAAAATCAAATCTTGAAAACTAGAATTTTTATATTCTCCAGCTGATAAATTTATGTACCTTAGAGATATAAAAGATAGGATTTCTAAACTTAAATGAGAATGAATATCCCCAGAAAATTTTAATATTAAAATCAAAGAACAACAAGAAGAATACAATCAAAATTTAGAAGCATTAAAAGACAATAAAAGAATAAGAGATTTAGAAAAAAGAACAAAAAAGGATAAAGAATGATACGATAAACATATTTGAAAATTAAAAGAGCTTAATAATATTTATAAAGATTATCAAGATTTCTTAAAACAAAATGAATTATATGACTTTGCTGATATGATTAATTTTGTAGTAGAAAAACTTGAACAAAATGAAGATTTAAGAAGTTACTATGCAGAGAAATACCAATTTTTAATGCTGGACGAATATCAAGATACTAATAATCCTCAAAACAAAATAATGGACTTAATTTTGAGTGTATGAGAACAAAAAAATATAATGGTAGTATGAGATGATGATCAATCAATTTACCGTTTTCAATGAGCCAATATTGAAAATATGCTTGATTTTTATAATAGATATCCTGATACAAATTTTATAGTACTAGAAAAAAACTATAGATCTTCTCAAAATATCTTAGATTTAGCTGCTAATTTAATAGAAAATAATGATGAAAGATTAGTAAATAGATTAGATTTTTTAAATAAACAAATCTTTGCACAAAAACCTTGAAATATAGAAAATAAATATTATATATTTAATAACGAAGAACTAGAAAAAAATTTTATATTAAATGATATAAAAGAGAAATCCTTCTCCGCTAAAGCTAGGAAGGACACGGCAAATTTTGCTGTGATAGTTAGAAGTAATAGGGAAGTAGAAGAATGGACAAATTTTATGCAAGAAAACAATGTTGAAGTAGAATCAAAATTAAAAACAAATATTTTGAATAATATTTTTGTAAATTTTTTAATTGATTTTTTAAATCTAATTGAAAATCCATATTTTGATGATGAAAAGTTTATAAATATTTTAAGAAGCGATATTGTTACAATAGAAAATATTGACGTTATTACATTAAATAGAGTATTATATCAAAAAAATTATTCAAAAAAATGATTTAAATTGCAATTATGGGACTATATTTGAAAAATAGAACATGAAAATGAAATAGAATTCAAAAATTTGGAACAAATAATAAATTTTAGAAATAATATAGAAGATTTAAATTCAAAACTATGAACATATTGAATTTCTAAACTTTTTAAAGAATTATTAGAAAAATTAGATTTCATTAATTATATTGAAAAAAATGCAAATTTTAATGATTTAGAAGATATTTTTACTCTTTTAAATAAAATAAAAGAACTACAAGATAAAAACAAAGATTTAAATTTAAAAAATCTTTTAAACAAGATAAAACTTCATAAAAAATATAATATAGCTATTCCTAGACAAATACTAAAAAAACAAGGATCAAATATTGAAATATTAACAGCTCATTCTTCAAAATGACTTGAATATCAATATGTTTATATTCCATGAGTACAAGCTTGAAATTGGGAATCAAAAACAATTGCTAATAAATTAAAATTACCAATTTGAGTTGTTTGAGATTGATTACAATACAGTAATTTAACTGAAAAAGAAAAGAAAACTATAGAAAAACAAATCAGACAAGAAGAAGATAGAAGATTGTTCTTCGTAGCAATTACAAGAGCAGAAAAACAAGTTATTTTTTCAAGAACAATTTGAAAAGATAACAAAATATATATTGATAGTCCTTTTATTCTTGAAACTCAAATTAATCAAAGTGAAAACATTGATAATACTCAAGATTTAAAACAAATAATAATTAATAAATTACAAAATCAAACAATTCAAATTAATGATGATGAATTAAATTATATAAAAGACTTTTTAAAAAATTATAAACTTTCTCCAACTGATTTAAATACTTTTTTAGAAGATCCAAAAATATTTTTACAAAATTCTGTATTTAAATATCCTTTTACTGATAATGAATTTACGATTTTTTGAAAGGTTTATCATAGAATACTAGAGCTTATAAATAAAAAAAAGCTAGATAATAAAAAAATTGAATTAAAATATCTAATTGATACTTTTAATTTACTTATAAATAAAGAACTTTTAACTAGTGATGAGAAAGAGAGACTTACACAAAAATGAATAGAAAGTTTAACTTGATACTTTGATATTTTTATAAGTAATCC
>CAZJHB010000024.1:0-4003 GCA_964545685.1 uncultured Candidatus Peribacteria bacterium
AAATAGAAACTTTAGCTAATATGAAGTGATATAAAAATATTAGTTCATATATTAGAGAGGTGGCTTTGAAAGAGTAAAATTTTAAAATAAAAAATAACCTTTTTGGTTATTTTTTATTTTTGAGAGTTTTTAGAGAATTAAATTTGAAAAATTGTACTTTGAGTCTATAATTGAAGTATTATTTTTTAATTTTTTGGAATATGGGAGAGTTTAGGAATGTTTTTGAAGTTAGAAAGAATGTGAGGTTTGAGTTGGAATCTAATATCTTATTCAGAGATTTGAAAATAAATTCTAATTGTGATGATGAAAATTTATTGAAGAGTTTTAATGAATCATATAAAAGTTTTATAGAATTACTTTTACAAAATTTTTGTAAAAGAAAAAATATTGTTACAGAAAAAAAAGAAGTATGAAATAATATTTTTGCAAATGCTTTTAAAAAGGCTTGAATAAATGTAGAGGAAAATAGTAAAGAAAATAAAAATAATGAAGAAAAATATGAATATGAATGGTTTAAAACGATTCAATTTTTACATAAGTGACTTGAAGAATTATTTATAAATGATTTTATAGAAAATAGAAAAGAAATTAAATATGATAGAAATGGGAAAAAGAAACAACATAATTATATAACCTTTTGAGATTTATGAGATAAAAATTTTATTAAGATTTTTTTTGAAAACTTTTTTAAAGAAATAGATGTAAATTTAAAAGAATTAAAGTATTTTGTAACTACTTGATTAGAGAATAAATCAAGAACATCAGATATATTATTTTTAGTTCAAAAGATAAATTCAAGAGAACATTTATGAAAACTTTATACTATGTTTGAAAAAAATTATATTCAACATAAGAATGATTCATCTGTTATTGAAAGATTAAAGATTTCTATTTTAAATTTAAAAGAAAATATAGAAAAACTTTTAATCGAATTAAGAACATCACAATCTTTTTGAATTCCTATAGAACATGTTAGTTTGAATTATAATTCAATTAATAAAACAGAAAAAGAAATTACAAAAGATATTAAAGAAGTATTAAAATGAAATAATTTAAATAAAAAATATAAATGGACTTTTGAAAAAAAAGATAATTTGGAGAAAAATGAAAAAAGTATAATTAAAACTTTTAATTTAAAAGAAAAAGATTCTTTGAAATTAATACAAGATGAATTAAATATTGAAATTGATATAAGTGAATTTAAAGAAAAAGTAAAACTTTTTAAAGCTAAGCAAAAAGCATGATTTTTACAATTATTACAAAATAAAGTACCTTTTGAAGATTTTAAAAATTCTTTTAATTTTGAATTTATGTGAGAAAATTTTAATGATTTTAGAATTACTCTTTTTTCTGATATATCAAAAGAAAATTATGATGAAATGTTAAAATTAACAAAAAAAATAGAACAAGAAAGTGATAAAGAAAATAGAAAAAAATTAAAAATGCAAAGATGAAAATTTTTTCAATTTAGATTAAAAAAATTTAAAGACTTTTCTGAAAATTATAAAAAAATTGCTCAAAAATATTGAAGAGATAGTACAGAAATAAAATCCTTAGAAAGACAAAAAATAGATGCTATAAAATTGAGATGATGGTGATTTTTATCAAAAGAAGATAATAATTATTTTATAAATACTTTTGATGTTGATAATTCAAAACAAGTTTATAAGGAAATTAAAAATCTTCAAAAAGATTGAAATGATATAAAAATTTATACTTTATCTTCTATAACTTTAAGAGCTTTAGATAAATTGTGTTTTAAAAAAGATTCAAGTTTTATAAAACATATTAATACAAGAGATTTTAATGAAAGAGTTTCACTTGATAATTGAAAAAGTTTTTGGAGATTAAAAAATAAAACTACTCTTTTAGAAGAATGAAGACTTATGAATTTTTATATCTATATTTTAGAGAATCAAGTTACTTTAAATATAAAATATAAAAGTAAAAATTCTTTGAATATATTAAAAAATTCAAAAGATATTGAGGAATTTGAGATTAATTTAAAATTAGAAACTTATGAACTTATAGAAAAAAATATTTCAAAACAAACTTATAAAAATATTTTAAATAATTATAAATGAAATTCTTATAAAATAACTTCATACGATTTAGAAAAGTGACTAGAAACAAAAAAATATACAACTTGGTGGTTTAATTTTTGGAAAAAAGAAAATAAAAATGATAAATATATAATTAGAATAAATCCTGAATTAACAATCTTTTTCAAAGAAAAAAATAAAGATTTTATAAAAGAAAATTCTGATATTAAGAAAAATAGGAGATTAGAAGATAGATTTATATTATCAACAAACTTTTCTTTTCATTCAAATAAATCTTATATAGATTCAGCTTTTATAAATGATGAAAAAAGAAAAAATAGTATAGAAACTTTTAATGAAATATTTAATTGAAAAAATAAATTAGATTATTTTTATTGATTGGATAAATGAACAAATGAATTGATAACTTTATCAATTTTTAGAAAAAATTGAGAAAAGATTGAAGTTGTAAATATAAGTGAGAAAATACCAGTATATAGAATTACAAATAAATGATTAAATCATTTTGAGTATATAAAAGATAAAAAAACTTGAGAATGTATTTTAGATGAAAAAACTTGAGAAAAGAAAAAAAGATTTTTATCAAAAAATGTTTCATATTTTATAAAAGATTTACAAAATAAAGAATTATTTGAAAAGTTGGAGATAAAATCCTGTTTATGAGATTTGACATATGCAAAGCTTATTAAATGAAATATTATTTTAAATGCTGATATATTTACAACTTTAAATTTATATAAAGTAACTGCGAAAAGATTTTTAAATGATGCAATTACAAAATGAAATATAGAATCAGATAGAATTTTATATAATGAAAGTGATAAAATTTATTATTATGAATATTTAAATAGATGAAATAAATATACAAAAGTAATTTTGTATTGGAAAGATGAATTTGATTTTTTACCTTATAAAGAAGAAAAATTTAATAGTTTAAAAGAAGAAGTAGAGGATGAATTAAATCAATATATAAAAGATATAAAATTATTTTTACAAAACTCAAAAAAATATAATAATAATGAAAATATATCAATTCAAAAAATAAATAATTATAAAAATGCTATTTCAGCAAATATTGTTTGAATTATTATGAAATTACAAGAATATTTTAATTGATATATTTGTTATGAAAGTCTTGATGAATGACAAATTTTAAAAAAGTGATTAAGTACTTTTATATGAAATGTAGTAAATGAAAAGATTTACAATAGATTAGAATTAAATTTAGAAGTTCCTCCAATTTTAAAGAAATTTAGAACTGATATTTGATGAAAGCAGATAATTCAGCATGGGAAAGTTATTTATGTGGATGAAAATAATACATCAAAGGCTTGTCCTAGATGTAATGAGTATTTATTAAAAAAAGATAAGAATTGAAATTTAATAGAAAAAAAAGGTGATTGAGAAATTAATAAGTTATGATGACATTTAATGTGAGAAATATGGGAATATAATATGCATCATTGTGATAATCCTAAAAATTGTCCTAATATTGAAAATCATATATCAAAAGAAAATAAAGCAAAATGTGATTATCATATGAAAAATAATAATTATTGATTTGATTTTATTAAATCTTGAGATGATCTAGCAGCATATAATATTGCTAAAAAATGATTAGAATATATAAACTTTATAAATTCAAATACTACTTCTTAGAATATTTGTTTTAATAAAATTTTGCAATAAATAATAATTTTATTAAAATATACTTAGTTCATTAAAATAAACCTTTTTAAAAAGTAGATAAAACTTTAAAAAAAGCGGAAGTTCAATTGTTTGTTTTAAAAAAAAATGTAAACCTAAGTCTTAATTTTTTTACTTTACTATGAATAAGCCAAAAGTCATAAAATTGCAAAATATTTTATTTGTATCTTTTAGGCTTATTGTAAGTAAAAGTACTATTTAAAACCGATAATAAATTTCTACTTTTGTAGATT
>CAZJHB010000024.1:4103-11815 GCA_964545685.1 uncultured Candidatus Peribacteria bacterium
ATTGTAAGTAAAAGTACTATTTAAAACCGATAATAAATTTCTACTTTTGTAGATTGTAAGCGGTTTGCACTGCTTGACAAATATATTTAAAACCGATAATAAATTTCTACTTTTGTAGATAGGACTAATCCTACTAATGATGTAATATTTAAAACCGATAATAAATTTCTACTTTTGTAGATACAGTTCAATATAAATCTTTTCAATATATTTAAAACCGATAATAAATTTCTACTTTTGTAGATATATCATTAAATGGATCAGAATTATCAATTTAAAACCGATAATAAATTTCTACTTTTGTAGATTTAGTAGTATATTAGGTTTGATTACTATTATTTAAAACCGATAATAAATTTCTACTTTTGTAGATATAACTGTTATCATCAGTATTTCAATATTTAAAACCGATAATAAATTTCTACTTTTGTAGATTTAATTCTTTTCTCCTTTTACTAAGTTATTTAAAACCGATAATAAATTTCTACTTTTGTAGATATGATATGTTTGAAATTGAAATATTAGATTTAAAACCGATAATAAATTTCTACTTTTGTAGATTTGACTGTTTCATCATCCAAAGTAACATTTAAAACCGATAATAAATTTCTACTTTTGTAGATATTGTTTAAATCTATAAGAAATTTTTATTTAAAACCGATAATAAATTTCTACTTTTGTAGATTATTGTGACGGTAATGTTGACAATATATTTAAAACCGATAATAAATTTCTACTTTTGTAGATAGATTCTCCTTTAACATCTCTATAAATATATTTAAAACCGATAATAAATTTCTACTTTTGTAGATTAAACCCAGTCAACGAATCAAGGATTATTTAAAACCGATAATAAATTTCTACTTTTGTAGATTAGCTGAATATTTTATGTCTGATAGAATTTAAAACCGATAATAAATTTCTACTTTTGTAGATAAATAAAAATATCAATTGAGATAAAAAATTTAAAACCGATAATAAATTTCTACTTTTGTAGATACATTTTTTCTATTTAATTTATTTGCATTTAAAACCGATAATAAATTTCTACTTTTGTAGATAGGTATATTGATTTTTAATTCTTTTCAATTTAAAACCGATAATAAATTTCTACTTTTGTAGATAAGCACCAGCTATTCAAGATGCAAAAATTTAAAACCGATAATAAATTTCTACTTTTGTAGATATAATGATAGTCAAGAAGAGTGGATTAATTTAAAACCGATAATAAATTTCTACTTTTCATACTTTTTATAATAAAATTTATAAACATATAACATTAATAAAAAAAAATTATCTAGGTTTAAACCTAGATAATTTTTTTCTGTGAAAAATTACATATAAAATTTTAAACTAATTAGCATAACGAATGATAACTATTCAAGAACCTCATTTTCATCAAATACCATTTGGAGACATATGTTCTCATCTTCATGCTCAACCTCAACCATTTCAAGTATTTAGCTCACCGTCAAGACCATCATGTGATGAACCTCATGTTCATCATTTACCTCATTTTCCATAAATTTTATATGTTCATGAAATACTTGAACCATATCAAGCTCCTCATTCTCATCATGAAGTATTTGTTCAATCACTTCAATTACCAACTGCTCAACCTCAACCACCTCATGTACCTTTAGTTAAACTAACAAATTTTCAAGCTCATCAAGTTCATCCATCTCAGATTCAGAATACAGGTCATCAATCTCTACCATATCCATCTCATATTGCTGTAATATAAGCTCATCATCAACCTGATCATGAATCAGAACCAGGTCATCATGTAGCCCACCAACCATATCATCATCAAGATACACTAACCCCATTAAATGATGATTCTTCACCTTGTGTTGATATTCAAGGTAAAGCTCAATTTCAAACAATTACTTGATAATTTCATGCTGAGATAGACATGTTTCATTCTTTACATCATCCTCAACCTCAACCTCATGAAGCTCAATAAAAATTAGCAGAAGCTTGATTATCTCAAGCTCAACCTCATCAAACTATTAAATATTCTATTTCTAATGGAACATCTGTTGTAAACATTCATCAACTTGTAAAAGTGTATATAGTATATCATGGTATGTTAGTTATAGTTCATCAATTTAAAGATGAATAACAAGTACCATTTCAGCTATTCCATTCATAATTTGTATCACATTCAAAGGTACATACTCAAGAAGTTGTATTATAATTCCATGAAACTCAATTACTTTGACTTGTAGCATTACTTGTAGCATTACTTGGTATACTTCAAGTACATTCACTTAATATACATGCATTATCTCATATACGATACTCATATCATAATTCACAAGTATATCAACAATTACTTGCTCCCTGAACATAAGCTTGATTTTCTTCTGTTGGAGTTCAAGTTACATATTCAATATGACTATTATCTACTGGTTTTGTTGTTTCATCACAATTATAATTTGAAGTTTGTTCTCATTCTCAACCATTATATCAACCACCAGTTGAAAATGTACTATATTCTGCAGTTTCCAATACTACAACGTCTACAAAATCTGTTATATCTCAAGTACTTGTTCTTGATAATAAATCTGCATATACTGTATTATTTTCTAATACTGTTCAACTATAAGCATTTTGGATTGCTTCTACTAATTCCATTTTTTCTTCATCTGTTGATTCACTAGTTATTGTTCATTCATATGGTGAGAATTTTATATTAAGCCCTCAAGTGCTCGTCAGAGGTATATTATCTCATCATGTTATTATTTGTGATTTTATCAAGTTTTCATCATCTGCAAAATCTACATTTCACCATACATTTCAATTAATTATACTTGGAGTTGGTAGATAAAAATTTGAGGTTCTAGCATACAATCAGTTAAAATTACCTTCTACTTTTGCAAATTTAAAATTGGCTGCATAAGATTCAGGAAATAAATCGCTATTAAATTCTCTAAATAATGATGTTAAATTATTTTCATATAATCAAAGAACTTCAAATTCAGTTTGACTATTTATAGTTGAATATGTATATTCTTCTTGTGTTAATGGATCAATAGGTTTTTTATTCAAATTTCTTGATAAATTTTTTGTTACTTGTTCTCAAACTGTTCATTGATACCATATTAATTCTCATGTATATGATACTGTATTATATGAATCTGGTTTTGGATATTTTCAAGTATTTAATGAAAATAATTCTAAGCTCTTTTTGATATTAGATATATCTGATACTCTCTTACTATCTCTTGCTTGTGCACTATATCACTGTAAACTTATAAAAGCTATTGTTCACAATATTGCTAAAATAGTAATTACAACTATTAATTCAACTAAAGTAAAACCTTGATTATTTAATTTTTTTTTGAATTTTTTCATATTTTATGTATAAAAAATAATAAAAATATTATAATAAAATTATAATATTTCTCAAGTTTTTTATATTTTCTTATTATGAATTATTAAATATATTTTTTGTATTATTGGAAATTTTAATTTATTTTAATCTTCTTCTTCCTCTTTATAGTCACTTAAACTAAGTTTACGAAAACATAACATTAAAATTTGTTCTTTTATTTTATTTGGTCTATTCACAAAAGTTAATCTAACTTGTCAAGCTCAACTTCATTGTTCATCATATTCAATATCTTCAGCAGCTGCTACTCATCAATCCATTAAAATTGTCATATTTCAGTAATTAAAAACACTTCAGATAATTCAAATATTTCTTGCTTGAATAGTTTTTATTTTTTCAACAGGTATATCTTTATAGTTATAATTAAATAATCATTTTTGTTTGTGTGTTTGTAGTGCTTCTGGAGTAACTATTGTAAAATCATATTTATAACTCAAAAATACTATAAATAGTTTATATAATAAAATTATAAATAAAATAATTCAAATTATTAATATTCAAATTGCTAAAGGTAGATAAATATTTATTGTATATAAAAATCATAAAAAAATTCCAAAGCAAAATATTAATCATATAAAAAAAGGAATAATTCCTATAAATAAAAAGAAGAAAAAACATCTTGAAATTAATAGGACTTTATCTTCTCAAAATGTATTTACAAATTTTTTATATTCTTTGATTCTTAGTTTAGAATCAAAACTACTAAATATTTTCAATGTTTTATTTAGTTAATGATTAAAATTATTTTATAAATATTTTAATTAAAAAATCAAATTTTACAATAAAAAAAGAAAAAATAACTTCTAGTTGCATTTTTTTTCTTTTAAATTAATATAATAGTATATAAATTTCTAATATTATTTTAATAAATTTTTTATGTCTCAAACTATAATTTGTCCTGAATGTAATGCAATAATTGATTTAGATAAAATTGCAGATAAAAAGTATAATGAATTACTTAAAGAGCAAGAAAGAAAACTAAAAGAACAAGAACAAAAACAAAGAGAAGCTTTTGAAAAAGAAAAAGAGGAACAAAGGCAAGAAATGAGAAAAAAAGCTCAAGAATTTGCTGAAAAAAAAGTAGAAGAAGAAAGAAAAAAAGTAGAACTTGAAATGAAAGATATGTCTGATAGACTAAAAAAATCTGAAGAAGAATGATTAGAAGCTAAAAAAAGGGAATTGGAGTTTTTAAAAAGACAAAGAGAACTTGAAGATAAAGAAAAGAATTTTGAGCTTGAAATGGAGAAAAAACTTTTTGAAGAAAAGAAAAAAATAGAAAAAAATGTAGAAGAACAATTAAAAGAAGCACAAAAAAAAGAGTTAGATGGAAAAATGGAAAAAATTCAAGAAGAATTCAGAAAAAAAGAATTAGAATATCAAAAACAAGCTAGTCAATTAAAAAAATCTTTAGATGATGCAAAAAGAAAAGCTGAGCAGTGAAGTCAACAAATTCAATGAGATATACAAGAAGATGATTTGAGAGATGCTTTAAAACAAGCTTTTCCTATAGATGATATAGAAGATGTACCTACATGAATAAAATGAGCAGATTTAATACAAGTTGTTAAGAATAATTTATGTCAAACTGTTTGAACTATAATTTGGGAATCAAAGAATACTAAAGCTTGGCAAGATGCTTGGATTATGAAATTAAAAGATGATAAATTAAAAGTGAATTGAAATATAGCAATTTTGGTATCAACGGTTCTTCCTAATAGAATGAAAAATTTTTGAATGGTTGAAGATGTTATGGTTTGTGTTCCTGAATTTGCTATAGCTGTTGTTTGAATACTTAGAGATAAATTGATTTGAATATCAAAAGTTGAAAAATCTATGGAATGAAAAGATATTAAAATGGAAATGCTATATAAATATTTATCTAGTGAAGAATTTTCTTCAAAAATAAATATGATGGTTGATGTTTTTTCAAATTTAAAATCTTGAATAGATGTTGAAAGAAGAGCAATGGAGAGAAATTGGAAAAAGAGAGAAAAAGATCTTGAAAGAGCAACTTTTGCAGTAACTTGAATGTATTGAGAACTCGAAAGTCTAATGGGACAAGCTTTACCCTGATCAGAAAGATTAGAGTTGGGAAATGGTGAAGAGAATAATTAAACTACTCTTAACTCCATTACCATTAAGTTAAGAGCTTCTTATTCCAACCTTTCCCTCAAGGAAGAAAGGAGTAGAAAAATTTTTCTCCTTTTTAAGGGGAATACCCGAGGTACGAGGGGAAGGGTTTAAAATCTTAACTTAATGGTATTGGGCGGATGGGTTATAAAAATAAGTAGATTATAAAAAGTATACAATGATAAACAAATTATCCTTAGATTTTTGATGAAAACAACCAAGTTTCAAGAGAAAAATAATGCAAAATGTAATTATTGATAGAAAAAGTAAATATACTTCAGTAGCTTGATATGTAGACTCAAAAGAAGATGTAAAAAATTTTATAAAAGAAATAATGAGAGATAAATATTTCCAAAAAGCAACTCATAATACTTATTCATTTAGAATAAAACTTGAGTCTTGAAGTATTTTAGAAGGAAAAAATGATGATTGAGAAACATGAGCAGGTAATTGTATTCTTAGAGAATTACAAAGAGAAGAAGTTATAAATTGTATAGTAGTTATAACTAGATATTTTTGATGAATAAAACTCCAAACCGATAGATATAAAAATGTTATTGATGCAACTAAGTTCATATTAAATGAATTTTAATATATAAATGAAATTTCTTCAACAAATGATGGTAGCCTTTTGTATAGATATAGATTGAGTATAAATATAATTTAATAATAAAAAAAATGAAAGTAATAAAATCATTTAGAAAAACATTAACTATGACTGTTGATAAAACTTGAGAATTGATTGTTAAAGCACCTATATTTGTTTCCAAAAAAAAGATAGAAAAATTTGTACTCAAAAATAAAACTTGGGTAGAAGAACAAAAATATAAAATTGTTGAAAGAATTAAAAAATTTAATGAGTGAGAAAAATTTTATTTTTTTTGAGAAGAATATGAGTTAAAATTTTCTTGAGATTATAAAGAAATTTATTTTGATGGAATGAATTTTTATTTGAGTAAAGATTATAAAAAAGAAGCTCAAAAATTTTTTGAAAAATTTTATAAAAAAGAGGCAAAAAAATATTTAAAAAATAGATTAGATGAAATAGCAAATAAATATAATTTAGAATATAATGTTTTAAAAATAACTAGTGCAAAAACAAGATGGGGAAGTTGTACAAGTAAAAGAAATATAAATTTTTCTTTTAGATTAATAATGGCTCCATTGAAGACTATAGATTATGTAATAGTTCATGAACTTGCTCATCTAACTCATATGAATCACTCAAAGGATTTTTGGTTAGAAGTAGATATAATGATGACATGACTATTTCCATGAGATTATAAAATTCATAAAGATTGGTTGAAAAAGTTTGGTGATGATTTGATTTTTTAAAAAAGTATTTATTTTGCATATGTTATTTTTTATTAATTGCAAATTTTTTGCATTTTATAAATTTAAATATATTATATATCTATAAATATTATAATAATATTAATTATGAAAATAAATATTGATTATGAAAATAAATACTGATTTATTAAATGAATTCAAAGATTCTGATTCACAATTATTAGTAGTTACTAAATATTTGAATCTAGAAGAAACTTATGAAGCTATAGATGTTTTAAATAAAAATTATTCTGATATTGTTGTTTGATTATGAGAAAATAGAGTAGAAAGTTTAAAAGAAAAGAATTTAGATAGAGAGATTACTCATTTTATTTGAAATGTTCAAACTAAACAAATCAAAGATATTTTAAAATATTGTTCTATAATTCATAGTATAGATAATATTAAACAATTAAGAAAAATAGAAAGTATATGTGAAAAATCAGGTAATTGGGTAAAAATATTTTTACAAATAAATGTTGATGAAACAAAAACTTGATGAATAAAAGTAGAGCAAATACAAGAGTTTTTAGAATATATAGCAGAATCAGAAAATATTTCTTTACTTTGATTTTCAGCAATTTGAAAATGAGAATTTAGTATAGAAGAAAAACAAAAAGAATTTGATTTATTAAAAGAATTAAAAAATAAATATACTCCTAATTGATTAATATCAGCTTGAACATCAAGAGATTATAAAATAGCACTTGAAAATGATATAGATATAATTAGAATAGGTACAAAATTATATGAATAATTTATATTATTATGAAAAAAATTGAATTAATAAAATATTTAAATGAATATTTAAAGATAAATGATTATCATGATGATTCACAAAATTGATTACAAG